>NZ_JBEXOV010000008.1:0-149580 GCF_040611715.1 Streptomyces sp. NPDC006544
GCCGACGCTCGAGGCGCCGCCCCCTCCCAGCCCCGCCGGCGTTTGAGGCGCGGGGGTCCGGGGGCTGGCCCCCGGCAACGGCGCCGCGCCCGAACCGGTAGCGGTAGTGGGTCCGGGCCGGCCCGGGGAACGGTGGAAGGGCGGGTCGGGGAGAGCACCGCGCAGCGGCCCGCACCCGCCCCCGGCCGGGGCCCCGCATCCCGCAGGGACCGACCGAAACCAGCCGTTCCCGCCCCGGACACCCCTCGCATGACCGACTACTTCCGGACCCGACCGATCCTGTCCACTACAGTGCCCGCCAAAGCACGCAGGCGCACGCGAGCGCACGCGCGCGCAGCCCGGGGGGATCGACATGGACACGGCGACGGAAACGTCCGGAAAGCATCAGAGCCCGGCCGGCACGGCCCATCCCTCGAACCCGAACCCACACACCGGCCTCGGCCCCGCCACCGGCGACACCCTCAGCGGCCGCACGGCCGTCACCACCGGCCTGTGGGGCCGCGCCGAGCAGCAGGACTTCCGCAGCCGTGTCCGAGGAGCGCTCCTCGGCTCTGCCATCGGCGACGCCCTCGGCGCCCCGGTGGCCGCCCTCACCCTCGACGCCATCCACGAGGCCCACGGCCCGGCCGGCCTGACGGAACCCGCCCCGCCCCCGGCCCCGCCCCTGCCCCCGGGCCACGCCCGCGGCCGGGCCCTGGCCCGGGCCCACGGAACCCCCGGCCAGGGGAGGGGCGCCATAACCGCCGCCACCCAGCTCACCCTGTTCACCGTCGACGGCCTCATCCGCGCCCACGTCCGCCGGGACACCGGCGCCTGGCACCCGCCGACCGATGTCCACCGCGCGTACCTCCGCTGGGCCGCCACCCAGTCCGACTGGGGCCCCGACGAACGCCGCGAGGACAACGGCTGGCTCGCACAGCAGGAGTGGCTCTACACCCGCCGCGACCCCGCCCGCGCCTGCCTCACCGGATTCGCCGACGCCCTCCTCGGCACCCCGGACCAGCCGAAGAACCCCGCCGCCCGGGACGCGGCCGCCGCCGCCCGCTCCGCGCCCTTCGGACTGCTGGTCGGCTGGGAGTCCGCGCTCGTCCTCCAGCTCTCCGTCGAGTGCGCCGCGCAGAGCCACGGGCACCCGACCGCGTACCTCTCGGCCGGCGCCTTCGCCGTCATCGTCCACGGCCTGACCCGCGGCGAGTCCCTCGACTCCGCCGTCCAGCGCGCGCTCGGCCTGCTCGGCGCCCGCCCCGGCCACCAGCCCGTCACCGACGCCCTGCAACGCGCCCTCGCGGCCGTCACCCTCGGAGTCCCGTCGGCACGGACGGTCGAGGCCCTGGTCCCCGGCCACGACCGCGAGGGCCACGCAGGGCACGCAGACCACACCGGCCAAACCGACCACACCGACCCCGCCGACCGCGCCGGTCACAGCGCCGAGGACGTCCTCGCCATCGCCGTGTACTGCGCCCTCGTCGCCGAGAACGTGGCCCACGGCCTGCGCCTCGCCGTGAACCACGGCGGAGACTCCACGGCCACCGGCGCCCTGTGCGGGGCGCTGCTCGGCGCCCAGCACGGCGAGACCGCCCTCCCGGCGGGCTGGCTCGCGGAGCTCGAGGGCCGCGCCACGGTCCTGGAACTCGCCGACGACTTCGCCCTGGAGATGACCCAGGGCCCCGCCCTCCACGGCCCGGCCCTGCCCTCCTCGGGCTGGCTGACCCGCTACCCGCGCGGCTGACCGGCGGCCCCCGGGCGCACGAACCCGCGGGCCCACGTACGCACGACACAGCACGGCACGGCTGCACGGCACGGCGGCACGGCCGCCCAGCTCCACAGCTCCACGGCTCCACGGCTCCACGGCTCCACGGCTCCACGGCTCCACGGCTCCACGGCTCCACGGCTCCACGGCTCCACAGATGCCACGCCCAGAGCCACGACATGGCCGACTCGCGCCCCTGCCCTCCTCGCACGCGAAGCCGTACCTTGGCCCTCCCACGTCACGGAGGTGCCAGCGCACATGCGGATCGCCACGACCGTCTTCCTCACCGACCGCACCGTCTCTCCCGTACGCCTCGCCCGCGCCCTCGAGGAACGCGGGTTCTCCGGCCTCTACCTCCCGGAGCACACCCACATCCCGGCCGAGCGCGTCACGCCCGCGCCCATGGGCGGCGAGCTCCCCGAGATGTACGGCCGCACCCTCGACCCCTTCGTGGCCCTCGGCCAGGCTGCCGCCGTCACCGAGACGCTCGGACTCGGCACCGGCATCACCCTCGTGGCCCAGCACGACCCGATCGACCTCGCGAAGAAGATCGCCACGCTGGACCACCTGTCCGGCGGCCGGTTCACCCTCGGCATCGGCTACGGCTGGAACGTGGAGGAGGCCGCCGACCACGGAGTCGAGTGGCGCAGCCGCCGCGAACTGGTCCGCGACCGCATGGCCCTGATGCGCGCCCTGTGGGCCCCCGAACCCACGGCGTACGTCGGCCAGTTCTCCTCGGTCCGGGCCAGCGCGGCGCACCCCAAGCCCGCGCAGGGCCCGCGCGAACTCGCCCCGGGCCTCCCCCTGTACGGCCCCCGCACCCTGATCGGCGGCCAGGCCGGCCCGAAGCTCTTCGCGGCCATCGCCGACCACACCGACGGCTGGCTCCCGATCGGCGGCGGCGGCCTGACGGAGTCCCTCCCGGTCCTGCGACAGGTCTGGGAAGCCGCCGGCCGCGACCCGAAGTCCCTCCAGGTGGTCCCGTACGCGGTCCAGCCCACCCCCGGGAAGATGGGCCACTACGCGGACCTGGGCATCGAGGAGGTCGTCCTCCAGCTCCCCTCCGAGACCGAACCGGAGATCCTCCGCGTCCTGGACGGCTTCGCGCGGTACCTCTGACCCCCGGGGCCGCCGCGCCCGACCTCAGGACTCCACGGCGGCGGCCGCCCCTTCCGCACGGCCGAAGCGCCGTCTCCCGGGCCACGGCGGGGCCGTCGCCGCCGCGCCGGCGGACGGCCCCGGGCTCCGTACGCTCCACCCGCTCCTCGTCGAGCGGGCCGTCGCGGCCGAAGCTCGCCGCAGTGCCACTGGCGGCGTCGCACCCGCCCGCACCAAACCCGTTGATCCGAGCCGCGAGCGCCCCGAGAATGCCTCCATGCCAGGACAGCGCAAGCGCGCACGCAGCAGGGAACGGCAGCGGGCCCGCACGGCCGTCCCGGGCCGCTGGGAGCCGCTGTTCTCCACGGAGGACGCGGTGGAGCTGAAGGCGTACGTCCGCCGGCTCCGCTCGGAGGGGACCGACGCGGACCAGCTGCGCCTGGACACGTTCTGCGGCCGCCTGGAGTTTCCGACGACGTACCGCGTCAGCGTCTTCGTACCGGAGGCCTCCGAGTGACGGACGACGCGTGGGAACGACTCCCCGAGGGCATCCGCCGACAGGTCGACGGGTACGTCCTCCAGGACCGGCTGATGTATGCCGTCCGCACCGTCTGGGAGGCGGGCCGCGCCCAGGGGATGGGCCTCTACGGGGCCCAGGAACTGGTTTCCGCCCGGTACGAGCACCTCGGCGACCGGGTGGCCCGTACCCCCGACTCCCCGCTCGACCTCGAATCCCTCGCCGCCCGTGCCTCCGGCATCCCGGCCCGGGTGGTGGCGGTCGAGGCCGTCTGGGACGGGGACACCGTGCACGACTGGTTCGTCCTGCTCCGGGCCGTCACCGAAGACCCGCCCGGGGACCACGCGCTGGCCACGGTCTACTGGGGTACGGGAGTGCGCGCCCTCGAAGCCGAGGGCGCCGACTCCGGCCCCCTGGACCCGCACGCCGCCGCGGCCACCCGCGCGGGCACCGCGCTGGCGGCCCACCTGGGGGTCCCGTTCCACTTCGCGAGCCCGGGGACACCGGACGACCAGCTCCCCCGCTGGCGGGACACCCGCCCGGCTACACCCTGAGCTCCGCCCAGACCGTCTTCCCGATCACCCGGTCCAAGACCCCCCAGTCGGCGGCGACGGCGTCGACGATCCGCATGCCGTAGCCGCCCCCGGCCTGGTACGAACGCGGTCGCACGACCGGCCGCCGGTCCCGGCGGGCGTCGGACACCTCGATGCGCAGGGCCCCGGGCGGGGGGAAGAGCGTCATCCGCAGCTCGAAGTCCCGGCCGGGGACGTGCCCGTGGGTGACGGCATTGGTGGCGAGCTCGGCGACGAGGAGCCCGGCGTCCTCGGACAGGCGGGTGCGGTCGGGGACGCCCCAGTCGTGCAGCTCCACGAGGCTGAGCTGGCGGGCGAGGCGTGCGCCGCGCCGGGTGGAGGTGAAACGCTGCGTGAACACGCGTGCGAGGGCTCGGGGGGACTGAGCAGGTGCGGTCATGGGAGCAACGTCCCGTGTGGGGAGGGGTCTTCTCCAGCAAGACAACCGCTACTTTTCAACTGTACGAGTTCACCTTCTGGACAGCTTCAGTCACCGAACGTGAGGATGTCGCGGGGAGGTGACCTCCATGGTGAGTGTCGAGGACAGCGGTGACAGCGAGGTCGAGCCCGATGGTGACCTGAAGAACTTCGGCGAGATGGTCAAGGCCTTTCGCAAACGAGCCGGCCTGACCCAAGAGCAGTTACACCCCAAGGTCCGCTACTCCGTTCAGTACATCGGCTCGGTCGAACAGGGCCGCCGACATCCGTCCCCGCGCTTCGTGGAACGGGCGGAGGAAGTCCTGGACGCCTTCGGCGTCATCAAGATCGCGGCGAGGCAGTTGCAGCGGAGGCGGGGGCTGGCGTCCTGGTTCCGGCGGTGGGCGGAGCTGGAGAACGCCGCGGTGACGCTGAACACCTACGAGTCCCGCTCCGTTCCCGGACTGCTGCAGCCCGAGTCCTACGCGCGCGCCCTGATCGAAGCGGTCCTGCCGCCACCGACACCGGAGGAGGTCGAAGCCCGCATCGTGGCTCGGCTCGCCCGGCAGGAACTCCTCGTGCGCACGCCGTACACGGTCTTCAGCTTCATCCTCGACGAGGCCGTGATCGAGCGACAGACCGGCGGGCGGGAAGTGACGGTAGAGCTGATCAACCACCTGCTGGAGTGCGCCAAGCTGCCCAATGTCGACCTCCAGATCATGCCGAAGGTCAGCCCGCAACACGCTGGGCTGGGCGGGCCCTTTTGTCTCCTTGAGACGGAGGAGCACGAGTGGATGGGCTACAGCGAGGGGCAGCAGTCGGGCCGGGTGCTCACCGACCCGAAAGACCTCAGCCTCCTCCACCAGCGGTATGCCAAACTTCGCATCCAGGCCCTCAATCCTGCGGACAGCGCGGGCCTGTTGATGCGAATGCGAGGATCCCTGTGAACAGCTCCCAGTTGCGTTGGTTCAAGAGCAGTTACAGCAGCGGCGACGGCGACAACTGCGTCGAGGTGGCCCTGTCCTGGCACAAGTCGACGTACAGCAGCGGCGACGGCGACAGCTGCGTCGAGGTGGCCGCCTGCGCCGACTCCGTCCACGTCCGGGACTCGAAGGTGACGGCGGGACCGGAACTGTCGGTGACGCCCGGATCCTGGGCTGCGTTCGTGGGCGGGGTCACCGGAGCCTGAGCTGCGGCGGGTCGGGTGCGTTGACAGGTCCTGGGGGCGTCCCGGGAGTCCAGCGTCCTTCCGGTGCGGGCCGCCCCGTCAAGGGCGCTCCCTCCGGTCGCGTCGCTGCGCGATGGCCTTCGGCCACCCTTGACCGACCGGCCCACCCCCACCCGAAATCCCCTTTCCCTCCCACCCCCCGTCCGGAACGATGGTCCGCATGGTTTCCACCGACCGGCTGTTCGCCTTCGCGGCGATGTCGCTGCTGCTGATCCTGATCCCCGGGCCCAGCGTGCTCTTCGTCATCGGGCGCGCCCTGTCCCAGGGGCGGCGGGCCGTGCTGACCACCGTGGCCGGGAACACGCTGGGCGCGTACGTGCTCGTGATCGCCGTGGCCTTCGGCGTGGGCGCCGTCGTGGAGCGGTCGGTGGTCGTGTTCACCGCGCTCAAGCTCGCGGGCGCCGCGTACCTCGTCCACCTCGGGGTCAAGGCGTGGCGGCAGCGGAGCTCCCTCCAGGCGGAATTCGGTGCGGGCGGGGCCGCGTACGGGACCTGGCGCTCGCTCTGGGAGGGCTTCGCCGTCGGCGTGGCCAACCCCAAGACCATCGTGTTCTTCGCCGCCGTCCTCCCGCAGTTCGTGGACCGCTCCCAGGGCCACGTAGCGGCCCAGATGCTGCTCCTGGGCCTGGTGTTCAACCTCATCGCGGTGGTCTGCGACAGCACGTGGGGCATGGCCGCGGCGACCGCCCGCAGCTGGTTCTCGCGGTCGCCCCGGCGGCTGTCCGCGATCGGCGGGGCCGGCGGGCTCGCGATGATCGGGCTCGGTGTGACCGTCGCCGTGACCGGACGCAAGGACTGACCCCGGGCCCCGGGTCGCCCCCGGGCCGAGCCGGTCCGCACGCAACAGCGCCCAGGAGGGCCTTCGTTCACCGCCGCTCCGATGATCTACTTCTGGGACCTGCTGAGGAAGGAACACGGGACGTGGACGATCAAGAGCTGCTGGCCGCCCGCTTCGAGGAGCACCGCTCCCACCTCCGTGCCGTCGCCTACCGGATGCTCGGCTCGATCGGTGAGGCGGAGGACGCCGTCCAGGAGGGCTGGCTGCGGCTGAGCCGCACCGACGTCAGCGAGGTGGAGAACCTCGGGGGCTGGCTGACGACGGTCGTGGCCCGGCTGTGCCTGAACGGGCTGCGCGCGCGGGAGACGCGCCGCGAGGACTCCCTGGAGGCCCGGCCGGACGGCCCGGCCCGGATGCCCGACCCGGTGCTGAGCCGGGAGGGCGCGATCGACCCGCAGGACGAGGTCCTGCTGGCCGACTCCGTCGGTCTGGCGCTGCTGGTGGTCCTCGAATCCCTCGGGCCCGCCGAGCGGCTGGCGTTCGTCCTGCACGACATGTTCGCCGTGCCCTTCGACGAGATCGCCCCGATGCTCGACAAGACGCCGACGGCCACCCGACAGCTCGCCAGCCGTGCGCGCCGCCGGGTGCGGGGGCGGGCGCCGGTGCCGGATGCGGACCTGTCGCGACAGCGCGAGGCCGTGAGCGCGTTCTTCTCGGCCACCCGGGACGGGGACTTCGACGCGCTCGTCGCCCTGCTCCACCCGGACGTCGTCCTGCGTTCCGACGGTGGCGTCGCGCGCGCCCGCCAGTCGGTGGTCCTGGCCGGCGCGGGAACCGTGGCCTCGCAGGCGTCCCTCTACCGGAGCCTCGCCCCCTTCGTCGTCCCCGCGCTCGTCAACGGGGCCGCCGGGGTGGTGTGCGTCGTCGAGGGCCGTCTGATGTCGGTGATGGCCTTCACCGTCACCGGGGGCCGGATCGTCGCCATCGACGTGATCGCCGACCCCGACCGGCTGAAGACCTATGACCTGTCCGCCCTCCTCTGACGGACCGGCCATACCCTCTCCTCCATGATCGACTCGCAGACGCACGTCCGTGTCGCCCGCCCCTCCCTCGACCTCGCCGCCGCCGAGCGGTTCTACGTGGGAGGGCTCGGGCTCGCGGTCCTGTGGCGCACCACCGAGCGCGTGTCCGGGGAGCACGACCTCGTGATGGTCGGGCCCGCCGGCGGCGGCTGGCACTTCGAGCTCACCCACGACCCGGAGAACCCCGTGGCCCCCTCCCCGACCGTGGACGACCTCTTCGTCGTCTACCTCGGCGAGGCCCCCGACGAGGCCCTCGTGGCCCGGCTCGTCGAGCACGGCGGGACCCGCGTGGCCTCCCACAACCCGTACTGGGACGAGTACGGGGTCACCGTCGCCGACCCGGACGGCTACCGCTTGGTCCTCTGCTCCCGCACCTGGGGCTGAACCGTCCCTCCCGTCGCGCCGGCCTCCTGCGCGTCCAGCAGTTCGTCCCAGTGCTCCCGGGTCCATGCGCAGGCCGCGTCGAGCGGCCCGAGCAGGCCGCGCCCGAGCGGGGTGAGGGCGTACACGACGCGCCGCGGCGGTCCCTCGTACGCGGTGCGCGCCACGAAGCCGTCGCGTTCCAGTGCGCGCAGGGACTGCGTCAGGGACTTGGCGGTGATCTCGCGCAGCGGGACTTTGAGTTCCGAGAAGCGGCGCGGGCCGTCCTGGAGGCAACGCAGGATCAGCGTGGCCCACTTGTCGCCGATCCGGAAGGGCACCAGGCGCGAGGGGCAGACGGGGTCGAACATCTCCGGGTCCAGGCGCGGGGGCTGGGGCGGGGGCGGGTTCGTCTGCGTCACGATCCACACCGTAGGCCGGTATCCGATCGGTAACCACCCCTGTCCCTAGGCTCCGTGACATGAGGAATCACGAGCAGGGACGCGAGAAGGTCATTGTCTTCGGCGCACGGGGACGCGTCGGCCGGGCCGTCGTCGCCGAGGCGCGGGCCCGGGGCCACGAGGTCACCGAGGCGGGCCGGGCCGACGGGGACGTCACCTCGGCGGCCGACGTGGCGCGGCTCGCCGCCGGGCACGACGTGGCGGTGGCGGCGGCGTACGACATGGGGGCCGTCCCCGGCGAGTTCTTCCCGGCGGCCGCGCGCGCCCTGGCGGCGGGCCTGGCCCGCGCCGGGGTACGCCGCTTCGTGTCGGTGGGGCTGGCGTCGGTCCTGCCCACGGCCTCCGGTGCGCTCCTGATGGACACGCCGGGCTACCCGCAGGAGTGGCGGGAGTTCTACCTCGGGCACGGCGCCGGCACCGAGGCCCTGCGGGCGGCCGCGCCGCGGGGGCTGGACTGGGCGGTGCTGAGCCCGGCCGGGGACTTCGCGGTCGGCGAGGCCGGGGGCGGCTACGCCTTCGCCCCCGCCGATGCCGACGGCCGGATCACGCACGCGGACTTCGCACGGGCGGTGCTGGACGAGGCCCTGGCCCCGACCGTGCACGGCGCGCACGCGGGGGTGACGACCGCGTGACCGCGCCCCTGACGACGGCGCGGCCCTGCCGGCCGTCCCCGGCGGAAGTGGAGCGGCTGTGGCCGGTGGTGGTGGCCGCGATGCCCTCGTACGCGGCGCACCGGGACGCGGCGGCCACGGCGGCCGGTCGCGCGATCCCGCTGGTCCTGGTGACCCGTACCACTGGCGCCGCCGGGGGGTGCGGGGCGTCCGGCGTCTCGGGGGTGTCGGGGCCGTCGGGCACGGCCTGAGCCACCTGCCGGGTCTCCCGGGGGGCGGGTGCGCGTCCGCTCAGCCGGCCTTCACCTGCGGGGGCTTCGGCAGCCCGGCGGTCAGCGCCGTGCCGGCCCCGCCGAGGGAGGCGTCGGTGGCCTTCGACGCGGACCCGGCGGCCGAGGCGGTGACCTCCACGGCCGTCTTGGCGTCCTTGATCGCGCCGCCGGGGTGGTCGACGATGTCGCCGACGCGCTGGGTGATCGGTGGCCCCTGGACGGCGGGCTCGTCGGCGGCGTGCGCGACGGCGGGAGTGAGGGCGAGGGCCGCACCGCCGGAGAGGACCAGGGCGGCAAGGCTGCGCTTGATGGCGTTCATACCGACCAGAACGACCCCGCCCCCACCCCGGTCACCGCCCGGCCCGCACCCGTTCCGCGAGGAGGAGAACGACAGCAGGAGGAGGACGCCCCGTGGGGCCGCGGGAAGGACCCGGCAGGAAGGGTCCTGGTACCGGGGCGGGGCTGGTCAGTCCTCGACCACCAGGGCCGGGGTGGACTTCGTCAGGACCTCGCCGCGGAAGAAGGCCGGGCTGCGGCGTTCGGTGACGAACATGACGACCAGGCCGAGGGCCAGCAGGCCGACGCCGATGACGAAGACGCTGCCGACGCCGAGGACCGTGGAGCCGGAGCCGTACGACGGGTTCCACATGTCGATCAGGGTCTTGCAGAAGACGGTGGCGAGCAGCAGGCCGCCCAGGACGGGGAAGACGCCCTTGAAGAACAGGTCGCGGGCGGACGTGCGCAGGTCGCCGCGGAAGTACCAGGCGCAGGCGAAGGCCGTCAGGGAGTAGTAGAAGCAGATCATCAGGCCGAGCGCGAAGATCGTGTCGGTCAGGACGTTCTCGCTGAGCAGGGTCATCACGGTGTAGAAGCCGCCGGTCGCGACGCCCGCCATGACGGTGGCGCGGCCCGGGGTCTTGAACTTCGGGTGGACCCTGGCGTACGAGGACGGCAGCGCCTCGTAGGTGGACATGGCCAGTACGGTGCGGGCCACCGGGATGAAGGTGGTCTGCAGGGAGGCCGTGGCGGAGGCGAGGACGGCGACGAAGAGCAGGATGCCGAGCATCGGGCCCATCACCGGGCCGGCGAGGGCGGCGAAGACGTTGCCGGAGGTCTCCGGGTTGCCGAGGCCGAAGCCGACGGTGCCGGAGCCGACGGCCATCTGCGCGGCGATGCCGGTGGCGAGGTAGGAGCCGACCAGGACGACCATCGCGATGAGCGAGGCGCGGCCGGGGGTCTTCGCGGAGCCGGTGGTCTCCTCGTTGGTGGCCAGGCAGGCGTCCCAGCCCCAGTACATGAAGATCGAGAGCGAGAGTCCGGCGGTGAAGGCCGCCATGGACTCGACCGCGAAGGGGTTCATCCACTGCCAGGAGAAGTCCAGGCCGGTGTCGAAGGTGCCGGCCGATGCCTTCTGGAAGGCCATCGCGACGAAGAGGGCGAGGACGGCGAGCTGGAGGCCGACCAGCGTGTACTGGACGCCCTTGGTGGCCGTCATGCCGCGGTAGCTGATGGCGGTCGCGGCGGCGATGAGCGTCAGGCAGGTGGCGATGTGGACGAGTTTGTTGTCGTCGAGGGCGGAGATCGCCCCGTTGCCGGTGATCTCTCCGGCCAGCAGCCAGAAGTAGGAGGTGGCGACGCCGGCCAGGTTGGAGAGCACGATGATCGTGGCGATCACCAGGCCCCATCCGCACATCCAGCCGATCCGGGGGCCGAAGGCCTTGACGGTCCAGGTGAACGAGGTGCCGCAGTCCGGCACGGCCTTGTTGAGCTCGCGGTACGCGAAGGCGACCAGCAGCATCGGGAGGAAGCCGGCCAGGAAGACGGCCGGCATCTGGACGCCGACCTCACCGGCGGTGGAGCCGAGGGTCGAGGTCAGGCAGTAGACGGGGGCGACGGTGGAGATGCCGATGACCGCGCTTCCCACGAGGCCGACGGAGCCTCTGCCCAGGCCCTTGCCGCGGACGTCACCGTCGGCGCCGCCCTCGGCGGTGGCGCCGCTTACCGTGTCCCCGACCGGGGGCCGAACGTCCAGCTGTGTCATGGACAAGGACGTTAGACGCTGCGTTTTCCATATATGGAGGACTTAAGTCCGCATTCATTCCGACCGGATGACCTTTAAAACCTGAGGTCAACGCCCCCGATGAGCTGGTAATACAAGGTTCGCCTTACGTTCAAGCTCGCTTCAGCAGGCACCGGGCGTGGCCTTCCGACATGCGGAAACCGAAGGCGTGTCCGTTTTGGGTGTTTTTAATCTTTCCCGTGTGACTTTCCCCGGCGCGTCGGCCACCCCGCGCCGCCCAGCTTTTTGCCGTGAACATGCCGATCTTCTATAGTCGCGGCCGTTCAAGGTCATTTACACGGGGAGACGTCCCATGCGCTTCAGAGCACTGCTCACCACTGCCACGGCCGTCACGGCCCTGCTCACCCTCACCGCGTGCGGAAGCGGTGACGGCGACGCCGCGGCCGCGGGCAGCCGCGCGGTCGGTGGCGCCAACGGCGGCGGTGACGGCACCGGCGGCGACGGGGACGGCAGCGGCATGGAGGGAACGCTGGAGAACCCCACCAAGAACGGCGGGGTCAGCGGCAACGCCCCCAAGGACGGCACGCCCTTCCAGCAGCTGCCCAAGGCGGGCACCATGGCCGCCGCCGCCCGGTTCGTCAACGGGTACACCCGGTGCGCCTCCCTCTCCACCGAGCCCACCGACGACGAGTCCCCCGACCCGGACGACAAGAAGTACGACGCCAAGTGGTCCGTCACCGAACACGGCTACTGCGGCCACGGCACCCGCATCTTCCTGTACAAGGACGCCAAGGTCTTCCAGGCCGCCTACAAGGCCGACCTCGACCAGAAGCTCAAGGAGTCCCCGACCACGGGCCTCAAGGGCGGGTTCCTCATCGGCCAGGACTTCGCCGTCGTGGCCGACAGCAAGTCCGCGATCGCCGCCTTGAGCAAGCCGGGCGGGCTCCTCATCCTGAACTGCCACCCGCAGTTCACCGCCCCCAGCGGCTACGTGAAGGCGGATGCCCTCGTGAAGGGCTGCGTCCTCACCGACTACTTCAGCGGCAACTGAGCCGCCCGGGCCGGGGTTCCCCCCGGCCCGGCCTGCCGGAGCGGTCAGCCGGAGCGGTCAGCCGGAGCGGTCAGCCCGTCCAGACGATCGACTGGATCTCGCTGTAGGCCTGCAGCGCGTACGAGCCCACGTCCCGTCCCACGCCCGAGCGCTTGAAGCCGCCGAACGGCGCCTCCATGTTCCGCCCGATGGTGTTGACGCCGACGCCGCCCGCGCGCAGCCGCCGCGCCACCCTGAAGGCGCGCGCCGCGTCCCGGGACCAGACGTAGCTCAGCAGCCCGAAGTCGCTGTCGTTGGCCAGCGCCACCGCCTCGTCGTCGTCCCCGGCGGCTCCGTCGAAGGGGACGACCACGACGACCGGGCCGAAGATCTCCTCGCGGACCACGCGCATGTCGTTCGTGCAGTCGACCAGCAGGGTCGGGGCCACGTAGAACCCCTTGCCGTGGGCACCGACCACCGGGCGCTCTCCGCCGAAGGCGATCCGCGCGCCCTCCTTCCTCCCCAGCTCGACGTACGACTCCACGCGGTCCCGGTGCGCCGCCGAGATGACGGGGCCCACCACCGTGCCCCGCACGGTGGGGTCGCCGACCTTCATGAAGGCCAGGTAGCCCGTCAGCTTCTCCACGAGCTGCTCGTACACCGACCGGTGCACGATCACCCGGGTCGGAGCCGTGCAGATCTGCCCGGAGTAGAAGGAGAAGGTGGTACCGATCCCCTGCACCGCCGCGTCCAGGTCCGCGTCCGCGAGGACGATCGCCGCGCCCTTGCCGCCCAGCTCCATCAGCTGCCGCTTCATCGTCCGGCCGCAGACCTCGGCGATGCGCTGCCCGACGCCCGTGGAACCGGTGAACGACACCATGTCCACGTCCGGGGAGTCCACGGCCGCCTCGCCCACCTCCACCGAGGTGCCGCAGACCACGTTCACCACGCCCGCCGGGACACCGGCCTCGTGCAGCGCCTCGGCCATCCGGAACACCGACAGCGGGTCCTGCGGGGCCGGCTTGACGACCACCGTGTTGCCCATGGCCAGCGCAGGGGCCACCTTGCCCGCCGGGTTGGCCCAGGGGTTGTTGTACGAGGTGATGCAGGTGACGACCCCGACCGGCTGGCGCACCTCGAGCGCGCCCAGCACGCTCGCCGCGCCCATCGGGCCCGCCTCGGTGACCTGTGGCGGCAGCCCGCGCTCGACCGGCTCCAGCGCACCCTTCGCGTACCGGCGCAGGCGCGTCACGCCCACGCCGACCTGCATGCCCCGCGCGGTGGCGGTCGTGGCGCCCGTCTCCGCCTGGGCCAGGGCCGCCCACGGCTCGTACTCCCGCTGGATGATGTCGGCGGCCCGGTCCAGGATCGCCGCCCGCTCCTCCGGCCGCGTACGGGACCAGCCGGCGAAGGCTCCGGCCGCGGCGCGCGCCGCGTCCTCGACCTGGGCGCGCGAGGCCTCGGGGGCCAGGCCGACGACGGCTTCGTCGGCCGGGTTGACCACTTCGTAGTGGCCGCCGGCGGGCTCGACCCACTCGCCGCCGATGTACAGCTTCTGGGGCTGTGGCTTGCGGGGCTGCGGGGAACTCATCGCGTGCTCACCGTCCTCGTGTCCCGGCCCGACCGGAGCACGATCCCGGGGACCGCCCCCGTGATCTCGTCGTCGCGGACGGTCTCCACTCCGTTGACGCGCACCGACACGATGCCGACCGCCCGCGCGTCCAGCCGCGGGCTGTCCCCGGGCAGGTCGTGCACGAGGGTCGCCGGTCCGGCCTCGATCCGCCGCGGGTCGAAGAGCACCAGGTCCGCGTGGAACCCCTCGGCGATCCGGCCGCGCTCGCGCAGCCCGAACAGCTGGGCCGGATCGTCGGTGAGCATCCTCACCGCCTGCTCCAGCGGCACCAGCTTGCGGCCGCGCAGGCAGTCCCCGAGGAAGCGGGTCGTGTACGGGGCCCCGCACATGCGGTCCAGGTGCGCGCCCGCGTCGGACCCGCCGAGCATGACGTCCTCGTGCTGCCAGGTCTCGGCGCGCAGCGCCCAGCTCGCCGGGTCGTTGTCGGTGGGCATGGGCCACAGCACGGTGCGCAGGTCGTCGTTGGCGCAGATCTCCACCAGGCAGTGGAAGGCGTCCTGGCCGCGTTCGGCCGCGATGTCGTTGACGACGCGTCCGGACAGGCCCTCGTTCGCCTCGCTGTAGGTGTCGCCGATGACGTAGCGGCCGAAGTGGGCGAGGCGCCGGAAGACCCCGGCCTCCTTGCTGTCGGCGCGGCGCAGCATTTCGGCCCGTACATCGGCTTCGCGTAGTTTCGCGATCCGTTCGGGGACGGGCAGGGCGAGGATCTCGCCCCAGCCGGGGATGAGGTTGAGCGCGCAGAACGTGCCGAGCGACATGTTCATGGGCGTCAGGATCGGCATGGTGAGCGCCACGATCCGGCCGCCCGCCTTGCGGGCGCGCTCGCTCGGGATCAGCTGGCGCGGCACGCGCTCGGGGACGGAGGCGTCGACGGTCAGGACGTTCCAGTTCAGCGGCCGGCCGGCGGCCGCGCTCATGTCGACGAAGAGGTCGATCTCCTCGTCCGCGAACTGGTCGAGGCAGCCCGCGACGATGGCTTCGAGCTGGGTGCCCTCGTGTTCGGAGACGGCCCGGGAGAGGGCGAGCAGCTCGGCGGGCCGGGCGTGCCGGGAGGGCACGGGGGCGCCGGAGCCGTCGGAGTGCGTGGAGGACTGGGTGGTCGACAGGCCCCAGGCGCCGGCGTTCATGGCGTCGTGGAGCAGGTCGAGCATCGCCTGCATATGTTCGGGGGTGGGCTGTCCGCCGACGGCGTCCTCGCCCATCACGTGCCGGCGCAGCGCGCAGTGGCCGACCATGAAGCCGGCGTTGACGGCGATGCGGCCGTCGAGCGCGTCGAGGTACTCGCCGAAGGTGGACCAGGTCCAGTCGACGCCTTCTTCGAGGGCCTTGAGGGCCATGCCCTCGACCTTGCTCATCATGCGGCGGGTGTAGTCGGCGTCGTCGGGGCGTGCCGGGTTGAGGGGGGCCAGGGTGAATCCGCAGTTGCCGCCGGCGACGGTGGTCACGCCGTGGTTCATGGAGGGGGTCGCGTACGGGTCCCAGAACAGCTGGGCGTCGTAGTGCGTGTGCGGGTCGATGAACCCGGGGGTGAGGACGAGGCCGGTCGCGTCCTCGCTGGTGGTGGCCGGTTCGGTGACCGTCCCCGGTGCGCCGATGGTGACGATCCGGCCGTCGCGTAGGCCGACGTCCGCGACGCGGGCGGGGGCGCCGGTGCCGTCCACGACGGTGGCGCCCTTGATCAGGTGGTCGAGCATGACGTCCCTTCTGCCGGTGTGCGCGGTGCGCGCCGTGTCCTGGGGCTCCGCCCGCGGAGTGCGGGGCGCCGGGCCCCGCGTGCCCCGGCCGGAGCCCGCCGGGCCGGCCGCGGCCACGGCATGACTCCGGCCGGGGCCGGTTCGGGGCGGCGGTCCGGGAAGACGCCGCCCCCGTTCCCCCCGCCGGGTCAGGCGGCCTGGCGGAAGCGCGTGGTGCGGTGCACCGGGTCCGTGTCGATGTGCGGGATCACGTGCTCGCCGATGAGCTTGATGCTGGTCATCGTGTCCTCGTAGGACACTCCGGTCGGCAGGCCGAAGGAGAGCTGGTCGGCGCCGGCCTCCTCCCAGCGCTTGCACTGCGCGCGGACCTCGGACGGGTCGCCGCAGATCAGGAGCTCCTCGGCGATCAGGAGTTCGATGATCTCCGCGTTGTACTCGGGCAGCGTCTCGGGCCACTCCGGGATGGCCTCGGGCCGCGGGAAGGTGTCGTGGTAGCGGAAGACGAGCGACTGGAAGCGGTTCATGTTGGCGTTGACGGCGATCTCGACGGCCTTGTCGTGGGTCTCGGCGCAGATCGCGGTCGAGGTGACCATGACGTTGTCGTTGACGAAGGCGCCGATGGCCTTCGCCTCCTGGATCGCGGTCTTGTACTGCTCCAGCACCCAGGCCATGTCGGAGACCTTCTGGACGCTGAAGCCGAGGACTCCGAGGCCCTTCTTGGCGGCCATGGCGTACGAGGAGGGGGAGCCGGCGGCGTACCACATCGCCGGGTGGGCCTTGCCGTACGGCTTGGGGAAGATCTTCCTCGGCGGGAGCGACCAGTGCTTGCCCTGGAACCCCTCGTACTCCTCTTGGAGGAACATCTTGGGGAACTCGGCGATGGTCTCTTCCCAGATCTCCTTGGTGCCGTTCATGTCCTCGATGCCGGGCAGGAAGCCGAGGATCTCGTGGCTGCCGGCGCCGCGGCCGGTGCCGAACTCGAAGCGCCCCTTGGAGAGGTGGTCGAGCATGGCGACCTTCTCGGCCACCTTGACGGGGTGGTTGACCGGGGCGAGGGGGTTGAAGATGCCGGAGCCGAGGTGGATGCGCTCGGTGGCGTGGGCGAGGTACCCGAGGAACACCTCGTTCGCCGAAAGGTGCGAGTACTCCTCCAGGAAGTGGTGCTCGGAGGCCCAGGCGTACTTGAAGTTGGACTTGTCCGCCTGAATGACGTACTCGGTCTCCTCGATCAGCGCCTTGTGCTCTGCCTCGGGGTCGACCTTGGACCGCGCCTCAGGCACGTATCCCTGCACAAAGAGCCCGAATTCCAAGGGGATTCACCGTCCTTCTGTTTCTGACGTTGCGTCAGATTCGATGCCACGACTGTTCCATCGCGGGGGCGGGAGCGTCAATACCTGACGCTCCATCAGGTGACCCCATCGGATGACCTGGAGCACTGCTCGGAGGGGGCGGAGGCCGCTCAGAGGATGCTGACGCCCGCCATCCAGCCGCCGTCGATCACGAACGGCTGGCCGGTGATGTAGGAGGAGTCCTCGCCGGTCAGGAACAGCGCGAGCTTCGCGATCTCGTCGGGACGGCCCACCCGCCCCATCGGCACCACCCGCTTGTAGAGCTCCGCCATGGCGTCGCGGGCCTCGTCGGTCATGTTGTCCGGGTCCAGCAGCCCCGGATTGGCCATGGGGGTGTCGACGGCGCCCGGGCACATCGCGTTGACCCGGATGTTCTTCGCCGCCAGCTCCAGCGCCGCCACCCGGGTCAGGCCGAGGATCGCCGCCTTGGTCGCCGCGTACGCGCCCACGTACGCCATGCCCGTCAGGCCGGTGTACGAGGAGGTGTTGACGATCGTGCCGCCGCCGGCCGCCTCGATCTCGGGGGCCAGCGCCTTGATGCCGAGGAAGGCACCGACCTGGTTGACCTGGACCACCTGCTGGAACTCCTCCAGCGGGGTCGTGGTCAGTTCGTTGAACCGCAGGATGCCCGCGTTGTTGACCAGTCCGTCGACCGGGCCGAAGGCCTCCTTCGCGGCGGCGACGGCGGCCGCCCAGTCCTCCTCCCGGCTCACGTCCATCCGTACGTACCGGGCCCGGTCCCCGCCGATGTCCTTGGCGACCGCCGCGCCCTGCTCGTCCAGCACGTCACCGAGGAGCACCTTGGCGCCCTCGGCGGCGAAGAGGCGGGCCTCCTGCTCGCCCTGCCCGCGCGCCGCACCGGTGATGATGACGACGCGCCCGTCCAGCTTGCCTGGCTTGCCCATGTTCGCCCCTCCGTGGTCAGTCGTTGAGTAGGGGGCCCACTTCGGACCCGAACGCCGTGATCTGATCGGTGAGTTCGGCCCGGTCCCGGTTGCGGAAGCGGACCTGGATCTGGTCGACGCCGAGCGCCTTGTACGCGCGCAGGGACTCCGCGAGCGCCTCCGCCTTGCCGGTGAGGGTGCGGCGGCCGGTGTCCCAGCCGGGCTCGCCGACGTACAGCGCCTCGGTGATCGCGCCGAACTCGATGGGGCCGGTGACCCCGGCCTGCTCGCGGAGCTCCCTGATCCGGGCGATCTGTGCCGGGAGCTGGTCGCGGGGGTCGCCCTGCGGCAGCCAGCCGTCGCCGCGCACGGCGGCCCGGCGGACGGCGGCCGGCGAGGAGCCGCCGACCCAGACGGGGATGCGCTCCTGGGCGGGCCGGGGCAGCTGCCCGAGGTCCTTGAAGGAGAACAGTTCGCCCTCGAACTCCGGGTACTCCTCGGGCCCGAGGGCCGCGCGCAGGGCGTCGAGGGTCTCGTCGAGCACGGCCCCGCGCCGCGCGAAGTCGACGCCGAGGACCTCGAACTCCTCCCGCACGTGTCCGGCGCCGACGCCGAGGATCAGCCGGCCGCCGGAGAGGTGGTCGACGGTGGCGTACTGCTTGGCGCTGAGCAGCGGGTGGCGCAGGCCCAGGATCGCGACGTGGCTGAGCAGCCGCACGTGCTCGGTGATCCCGGCCAGGAAGGACAGGGTGGCCACCGGGTCGTACCAGACGGTGCTCATGGGGCCGGCCATGCGCCGGGGGATGGCCACGTGGTCACAGGTGGCGAGGTAGCCGAAGCCGGCCCGGTCGGCCGCCCGCGCGACCGCGGCGAGATCGGCCGCGCCGGCCGTCGCCTCCCAGGGCTCGGCGTAGATGGTGCTCTGCGACTGGATCGGGAGCTGCATCCCGTAGACCAGCCGACCTTCCGGAAACACGCGCGCCATGGGCCGTACCCGCCTCGTCCTCGTCTGCCGATTCGTCATACCGACGGTCGGGGCCATCGTCGTAGCTGACGATCCGTCAGGCAAGGGGGGTGACGAGATGCGGAGGCCGCGGGGGCCCGGAGTCGAGCCGAATGACATGAGTCAACGGCCAGGCCGACCCGGTGGCGGTCGAGGCAAAGCGGGCGATCTTGCGCGGCGGCTCCGTCGGACGCCGCGTGAGCGGGGCCCTGGTCCTCGACTGCGAAGGTCTCTCCCTGCTCGTGCGACAGGACCCCGGCCTGCTGGAATGGCTCACGGCTGCGGAAGCGGAGGACATCCGGGTGGTCGTCAGCTCGGTCACCCTCGTCGAGGCGCGCGACCCCCGGGTGAACCAGGCCCGATTCGACTACGCGGGCTCCCGCGTGAACATCGTCCCCCCGAGCGAGGCCGTCGTGCGGCACGCGGGCAAGGACCGAGGGCTATGTGCCGCTGCCGGGCGCCCGCTAAGGTGCGCGCGTGGATCTGTTTCTGACCCTGGTCAGCGGGGTGGCGTGGACCGCCGTGTACGTCGAGGCGATCCGGGTGGGGCTGCGGGACCGGACGTACGCGATGCCCGTGGCGGCCCTCGCGCTGAACTTCGCGTGGGAATCGACTTACGCCGTCAACGAGTTCCGTTCCGGAGTCTCGGCCCAGGGCGTCGTCAACGTGGTCTGGGCCGTCGCCGACATCCTCATCGTGTACACGTATCTGCGCTACGGGCGGGCCGAGTTGCCCGGCTTCGTGACCCGACCGCTGTTCGCCCTGTGGAGCGCGCTCGTCTTCGTGACGGCCTTCGCCGTGCAGTGGCTGTTCCTCGCCCACTTCGGCACGCACGACGCGTCCCGCTACTCGGCGTTCCTGCAGAACCTGCTGATGTCGGGGCTCTTCATCGCCCTCTACGCGAGCCGGCGCGGCCGGCACGGCCAGTCGCTCGTCATCGCCGTCGCCAAATGGCTCGGCACCCTCGCGCCGACCTTCCTCTTCGGGATCCTCGAGGACGCGCCGCTCGTCCTCGGGCTGGGGCTGCTGTGCGCGGTCTTCGACCTCGCGTACGTCGCCCTGCTGGCGGTGGACCCTGCGGCGTCGGACCCGGCGGCGGACGGGAGCGGCGTGCGCGCGGGATCGGCGGGCGGCCTCTCCGCCCGCCCCGGCGCCGGCGCCCGCTCCGCGCTCAGAAGCCCTTCGGACCCATCACGATGACCGGCTTCGCCGCCGGGTCGAGGGTCTCCAGGACCTTCTTCATCGCGTCCTTCGGGATGCCCACGCAGCCCTGCGAGGGACCGTCGTGGTCCACGTGGAGCCAGATGTTGCCGCCCTTGTCCTCGCCCTCCGGCTTCGTCGGGTCGAGCGGGCTCACGCCCGGCTTGCGGTTGAAGTCGATGGCGACGACGTAGTCGAAGGAGCCCCGCAGGGACTCGCCCTCCACCCCCAGCCCCGTCGCCACGAAGGAGCGGTCCTGGTCGTACGGGAACTTCGTGCCCGGCGGCTTCGGCAGCAGCCCGCCCGCGTCGGTGAGCGCGAACACTCCCTCAGGGGACGTCAGGTCCCCGTACGTACGCTCCGCGGACCATCCCTTCGCCCCGTTCCGCGCGGGCCAGCTCGCGCTCTTCACCCAGTCGGCCCCGGTCGCCGGGCGCGTGTACAGGGCCGCCGTCGACTCCGAGGAGTCCGCCGCCTTCCCGGTGACGAGGACGAGCTGGCGGGCGTCCGCGGGGATCTTCGCGCGGGTCTGTTCGCTGACGTCGGGCAGGCCCTGGAGACCATCGCGCTCGGTGCCGCGCGCGGCGCGCACGCCGGCCGGCGGGCGGGCGTCGGCGGCCCGCGGGGCGGCGTTGGCCGGGGGCTCGTGCGCGATGTGCACCCAGGCCGCGCCGAAGCCGAGGAGGCCGAGGGCGGCCACGGCCGCGAGGGGGCGGGAGGTGCGCAGCGCACGGGGCCCGGCGGCGGCGCGGGAGCGCCGGGCGCCCCGGCGGCGTCCGCCGCGCCCGGAGGGACGGTTCTCACCGGACGGGCGGTCCTCCTCGCGAGGACCGCCCTCCAGGGGCCGGCCGTTCTCGCGGAACGGGCTGCCCTCCCGGGAGGACGAACGGGTCGATCGGGACGGACGGGACGGGCGAGGCGTACGGGAGCCGGCTCGGGCGTGCTTGCTCATTGTCCCGACCGTACACAGTCGATCTTCCGTTTGGTTGACCGGTCAAACGGCCGGGCGTTTCCCCCACCGTGGAAGCCACCGGGAACACGACCCGGACCGTCAGCCCGCCCCCGGGGCTCGGACGGGCCCGCGCCGTCAGCTCGGCGCCGTGCGCCCGCGCGATCGACGCGACGATCGAGAACCCCAACCCGGCCTCCTCGCCCGCCGCGTGTCGCCGCTCAACCCTCCGCCGGAGGGGCTCCAGGAGCCCCGGCACGTCCTGCGGCGCGATCACCGGACCGGTGTTGCACACCGTCAGCACCCCGTCGGAGGAGGCCGCCCCCTCCGAGGCATCCGCCCGCGCGATGGTGTCGCGATGGTGACGTACCGCATGGCCAACGGGTTCCGCACGGGACGGCCCAGGAGGCTGAGCTGCGGGTGGGTGGTGGCGTTGACAGTTCCTGGGGGCGTCCCGGGAGTCCAGCGTCCTTCCGGTGCGGGCCGGTCCCTCAAGGGCGCTCCCTCCGGTCGCGTCGCTGCGCGATGGCCTGCGGCCACCCTTGACCGACCGGCCCACCCCGAAACGCCACAAGACTCCCGGGATCCCCCCGGAGGGGGGATGCCCTGAGGTGTGAGGGGGAGGGACGGCCGGATCAGGGAGGCGTCGAGCCCGGTCCCGCCGGTCAGCCAACGGTTCCGGCGGTCGGGAGTGGCCGCCTGCCCGGAGGTGGGGGGAGGCGGGACCCTCGGGAGGACGGCAGGAGCACCCTCCCGGGCCCTGAGGCGCGTCAGATCGCTACACAGCCGCTCTCGGCTTAGCGGCTGCGGCCCGCCTGGGGCTGGACATAAGCCGCCCACGGCCGTCCCGCAAACCGCAGGAACGCGACTGCGGGCCAGCCGTGCCACCCCCATCCACCCCATGGGGGGCCGTGGGGGCATTCGTCCCGTTTTGATGGCTGGTTGGGGGTCAAACGATCACTTCTCGGGCTCTGAGGACGAAGAGACCGTCGCTAGACGACATCAGCCGCCCCCGGACCGTTCGCGGCCTCTGATCAGCCCCTGCCGGCCCGCATCCGCTATGCCGAGAGTGACTGTGTAGCGATCTGACGCGTCCGACGGACCGCCAGGCGCTTCCCGTCGACCTCTCGTGCGGGATGGCCGGCGGGACCGGACACCGGCATCCCTGATCCGGCCGCCCCTCCCCCTCACACCCCCAGGGCATCCCCCCTCCGGGGGGATCCCGGGAGTCTTGTGGCGTTCCGGGGTGGGCCGGTCGGTCAAGGGTGGCCGCAGGCCATCGCGCAGCGACGCGACCGAAGGGAGCGCCCTTGACGGGGCGGCCCGCACCGGAAGGACGCTGGACTCCCGGGACGCCCCCAGGAACAGTCAACGCCACCACCCACCCGCAGCCCCGCCCCACCCCCACCCCCTTCCCCGCCCACCCCCTCAACGCCCCCACCACCGCCGCAGCCCCACCCCACCCCCGCCCCCACACCCCGTCAAACCCCTGCCGTCCCCCGCGGCACCGTCGTACGCTGATCTGATGCGAACTCCACGGCAGGCAGCAAGGATTGTCGTACTCAACCCCGCCGGATCGGTGTTTCTGTTCCGCGAGAACAACATCGAGGTCGGCATCCACTGGCTGCCGCCGGGCGGCGGGATCGATCCCGGGGAGACGCCCGAGGAGTGCGTGCGGCGGGAGCTGCGGGAGGAGACCGGGTGGACGGACCTGGAGCCTCAGCGGCTGCTCTGCACCTGGGAGCACGACTTCACGTACCAGGGCACCCCCGTGCGCCAGCACGAGTACATCTACGTCACGACGGGCCCGCACCGCGACCCCGTCCCCGAGTACCCCGAGGCCCACTGGCGCTGGCTGTCGCCGCAGAACCTCGCCACCCTCGGCGAGCCGCTCTGGCCCCCGCGGCTCGCCGAGCTGCTCGGCGAAGCCCCGGCCGAGCCCGTGCACTTGGGGCTCATCGCCTGAGGCCCTCGCGGAGCGGCCGGTCTCCCGGTCGCCGCCACGCTCAGCGGGGCATCGACCCGGACAGCTCCCGCGCGGCGGACCGCAGCTCGGCCAGGCGCGAGGCCTCGTAGGAGCCGGAGGCCCGGGAGGAGGGCCCGGCGGGGGGCGGGAGCGTCGCCGTGGGGCCGGGGGGCCGGAGCCGGAGCTGAACGTCCCGGCCCCCCTCCGGCGACCCGGCCGCCGGGGGCGGCGGCCACCGCACGTGCGCGCCCGCGCGCTCCGCCAGGACCAGCACGGTGGCGACGAAGCCCTGCGAGAGGGCGATGACGACCGCGTGGCCGGTGCTCCCGTGGCGGGCGAGGAGGGCCCCGGTGAAGACGCCGAGGGCCGCCGGGTCGATCCGGCACTCGTCGTTCTCCAGCGGGCCGATGCCCGAGGGGACGCCGAGCTCGGCCTCGAAGACGCCCAGTTGGGCGTGGAAGAGCCGGGCGGCGCCGTTCGAGGGGTTCCAGACCGTCTCGTCGCCGACGTCGTAGTACTGGCTCACCCCGCGGCCGCGCCCGTACCGGCCGTCGCCCGCGCGTACAGCGCCGCCGCGTAGCCGTTGAGGATCGTGCTCGTCGAGACGTCGTCCGTGTCCCCGCCCGTCAGGATTCCGATGATCTTTCCGTCGGCGGCGATCCAGGCGCTGCCGCTCGTGCCGCCCGGGAAGTCCGCGCAGTCGAAGTGCTGTTCCGTCGGGGTGGACCGGATCGCGCGCGACGTGCAGGTGCGCGGGACCTTGCGGTCCGCCGGATAGCCCGTCACCGTCACCTCCTCGCCCGTGCGGCCCGTGGTGTCGAGGACGGCGGCGCCGGTGACGTCCTCGATGTTCCGGCCCGAGGCGTCGGGGGCGAGGCGGGCGAAGGCGAGGTCGTAGTCGTCGTCCGTGTCGTCGGACCAGTGGGCGTCCTCGAAGACCTCCTGGATCTTCCAGGTGCCGTACGGGGCGCGCCCGTCCTCGTACGCGGGTGCGAAGATCGCCCCGCCTTCGCCGGCCTGGCCCGCGAGCAGGCAGTGGCCCGCGGTGACGATCAGGTTGCGTGCGGGGCTGTGCACGACCGTGGCCGTGCAGAAGTGATCCCCGGTCACATCGCCTTCGAACAGCGCCCCGGCGAACGCCGCAGGCCCGCCGGCCCTGGACGCCGAAGCCGACGGCCCGGGGCTCGGGCTGGTCGCACCGGTCGACAGTTGCGGCTGTTTCGGTGATTGCGACTGCGATGGACGGGTGGTGGAGGACGTCGTCGGGGCTGCCGCCTGCGCATGCGCGGAGGCCTTGCCGTCGTCGACCGGCACCACTTTCGTCATCGCGGCGGACGCCGCCAGCGCCGCCACCGCGCACAACACCCCGGTCACCACGGTCCGCTTGTCCACCACAGACATCCCTCCCCACTTTGCTGTGGCGAAGCATGCCCTGCGGACCGCGACTGCCGCAAGGCGCATCCCGGCCGACCCCACCGGTCGTCCCCTCCAGGCCCGTTGACAGCGAGCGGCCCCCGCCCCACACTCATCCGTATCCACTGGAAACAGTTTACGGAGGACACAATGATTGCCGCTGTCGCGACCCTCGCCACCGCCGCCCTCGCCACCCCCGCCGCAGGCCTCCTCGCCCACCGCGCCCTGCGCCGCGCCCGGGCCGCGGACTCCCTGCGGATCGACTCCCCCCGCGGCATCGACGAGCGCGGCTTCGTCCGCATCGGCGGCATCGACCAGTGGATCTCGGTGCGCGGAGAGGACCGGTCCAACCCCGTCGTCGTCGAGGTCCACGGCGGCCCCGGCGCCCCCAACTCGGTCTACACGGCACGCACCCGCGCCTGGGAGCGCCACTTCACCCTCGTCCGCTGGGACATGCGCGGCGCCGGCAAGACCTTCGGCCGGGGCGGCCCGGACGGCCAGGGCGAAGCCACGTTCGAGCGGCTCCACGAGGACGCACTGGAGGTCACCCGCTACGCCCAGAGGCTGTTGGGTGCGGACCGGGTGGTGCTCCTCGCCAACTCCTACGGCAGCGCCTTCGGGCTGCGGCTGGCCCGCGCGCACCCCGAGCTCTACTCCGCGTACGTCGGCACCGACCAGAACGTCCACACCGGCGGCCGCGACACCTCCGCCTACGACGGGCTGCTGGAGCGGCTGCGCGCCGCCGGGAAGCGCAGACAGCTCGCGCGGGTACGCGAGATCGGCCCGGACCCGTACGCGTGGACGCCGCGGCAGCGGGCGACGTACGCCAAACTCTCCGCGCAGAGCGACCCGTTGACGCTCGAAACCCTCAAGAAGGTGGTGCTGGGCTCGATGTGGCTGTCACCGCTGCACTCGCTGCGCGACCTGCGGGATTTCTTCAAGGGGCAGTCCTTCTCGGAGCGGATCACCGCGGGGACGGCCGGGTTCGACGACCGGGCCGACGGCACGCGCTTCGAGATGCCCTTCTTCGTCTTCCAGGGCGAACACGACGTCCTCACCCCGCCGGCCGCCGCCCGCGCGTACTTCGACGAGGTCGAGGCCCCGTTCAAGCACTTCGCCCTGATCGAGGACTGTGGCCACTTCGCCTCCTTCCGCCGCCCGGACCGCTTCCTGGACCTCCTCCTGACCCATGTCCGCCCCCTCCTCACGGCCGCGCCGGGCACGGGTCACACCCCGTAGTGCTGGGGGTGGGCCGCCGGGGCCCGTACGCTGACCGGATGATCCGCACCGTCGTCCTGGACGTAGGCGAGACCCTGACCCGCGATGACCGCTACTGGGGGTGCTGGGCCGACTGGCTCGGCGTGCCACGGCACACCCTGTCCGCCCTCGTGGGCGCGGTGGTCATCGACGGCCGCGACAACGCGGACGCGCTGCGTCTCCTCCGCCCGGGCATCGACGTCCAGGCCGAGTACGCGGCCCGCGAGGCGGCGGGCCGCGGCGAACAGCTCGACGAGACGGACCTGTACGAGGACGTCCGCCCCGCCCTCCGCGCCCTCCGAGCGGCCGGCGTCCGCGTCGTCGTCGCGGGAAACCAGAGCCCGAAGGCCGGCACGATGCTGCGCGCGCTCGGCCTGCCGGCGGACCTGGTCGTGACGTCCGGGGAGTGGGGCGTGGCCAAGCCCGCACCCGGCTTCTTCGAAAAGGTGTTGGAGGTGTCCGGCGCCCCTGCGGCGCAGACCCTGTACGTCGGCGACCACCCGACCCACGACCTCGTCCCGGCGCGCGCGGCCGGCCTGCTGACCGCCCACCTGCGGCGCGGGCCGTGGGGCTTCTGGTGGGCCGACGAGGTCCGCGCGCGGCGGACGGCGGACTTCTCGATCGACTCGCTGGCACAACTGGCCGGGCTGGTCGCCGCAGGGGCGTAGCGGGCGCCGCGCGGGTCCGGACCAGTACGGTGCGTGCATGGCCGATCACATCGGGCAGCGCATCGCAGCACGGCGCCATGTCCGACACCTGACCCAAGCCGACCTCGCACGCGAGTCCCACGTCTCCCTCGCCATGGTGAAGTCGATCGAGCGTGGCGCCCGTACCCCGTCCGCGGCCCTTCTCGAGGCGCTCGCGTCGGCGCTCGGCGTGGACCCCTCGAGGCTGGACCGTTCGTACACGGGCACCCGTCGCAGGGTCCACACGGCGCTGCCCTCGATCTCGGCCGCGATCGCGGGGTACGACGTCCCGCTCGCGCCGCCCGGCCGCCCGCGCCCCGAGCTCGCGTCCGCCGTCGCCGAAGCGACCGGATGGCGGCTGGCCGCCCAGTACGGGCGGATCGCCGCCGAGGCACCGGGCCTGCTGACGCAGTCACTGGCCCATCTGCACGCCGCGTCGGGTGTCCACCGGGCATCGGCGGCCCGGCTGGTGGTGGCGGCTGCCCGCGCGGCCGACGCGGTGGCCTACAAGGTCGGCGCGCACGACCTGTCCGCGCGGCTGATCGACGTGATGCGCTGGGCGGCCGTGCAGACGGAGGATCCCGACATCGGCGCGGTCGCCGCGTACGTCCACGCGGAGACGTTCTTCGCGGCCCGCGCCCACCACGCGGGGCAGATCACCCTGGAGCGGGCACTGGACGCCGGGCCCCGCCCGGCCACCGATCAGGCGGCCGCTCTCCGGGGGGCGCTGCACATGCGGACGGCCGTGGTGGCCGCCCGCGCCGGTGCGGCGGACGCGGCGCACGCCCACCTGCGGGAGGCCGGGCGGTTCGCCGAGCACTTGGAGGAGGGCATCTACCTCGGTACGGCCTTCGGCCCGTCCAGCGTGCGCATCCACAAGGTGGCGGTGGCCGTCAGCCTCGGCGGCGACCACATCGGACGGGCGCTGGAAATGGCGGGGAGCTGGACGCCGGGCGACGAGATCCCCGCCGAACGGCGGAGCGGTTTCCACGTCGAGATCGGTCGCGCCCAGCTCTGGGCCGGCCGGCCGGACGCCGCGTTCGAGTCGCTGAAGGCGGCCCGCCGTCTGGCACCGCAGCACGTCCGCGAACACCCCTGGGCCCGGGAGGACATCGAGACGATCCGTCGGATCAAGCGCGCCGACACCGGGTCGCTGAGCTCGTTCGCGCAATGGATCGGCGCGGTCTAGCGCCGCGACCCGGTGGACCTTTCCGGTCACAGCACCAGACGGGTTGAACCCTCGAGGGGCTACACCGTGTATCCGTTGCGGGCCTTTTCCCGGCCCATCATCTGTCTGCCCGCACGGAACGAGCAGAGGGGAGGGGCCATGGCCGATCCGGTCGTAGCCGACGTCGCGGACGTGAGCGTAGAGCGCCTGCATGGACAGGCCTGTTGGGATTGCGGTGCCGTCGGAGAGGAGCTGCTCCCGGCGGGCGAGGCGATCGTCGCGGGTTTCAGCATGAGATGGCCGATCGTGAAGTGTCCGCGGCACGTCGAGAGCGGGGTGGGCCGGTGATCGCCGCACCGGCCGTGGCCTGCCACCTGGCGCTCCTGCCCGAATCGGTCTCCCGGCTCACCCACGACCAGGCCCTCGGCCGGGCTTGCGTCTCCTGCGGCGTCCTGCTCGCGGCGGGCGCCGTCGAGCGCGGGACCGTCCACGGCGCGCAGGGTGTCCACGTCACCTCCGCCGTGGTCTGGTCGTGTCCGGCACCGGAGCGGTCGTGATGCGCATCTGCTGCCGTTGCGACCGCGTGATCCACGGCGAGGCCGAGACGATCCCGGTGGATTCGGCGTCCGGCGCCCGCCCGGACCGGCACCAGCACCCGCCGGACGACCCGGACTGCCGCCCGCACCGGCCGGACGGGCGATGACCGGGCGCACGCGGGCGGGTCCGCACCGGGTCCGGTGAGGACCGGGTCCGGTGAGGACCGGGCCCCGATGCGAGCCGGACCCGGTGCGAGCCGGACCCGGTGCGGACCGGGCCCCGGTGCGGACCGGGCCCCGGTGCGAGCCGTTGCGGGCTACGCCCCCGGCCAGAGCCCTTCCGGGGTGAGGCCCAGGAGGTCGATCGCGTTGCCGCGCACGATGCGGTCGACCACGTCCGGGGCCAAGTGGCCCATCTGGGACTCGCCGACCTCGCGGGACTTGGGCCAGGTGGAGTCCGAGTGGGGGTAGTCGGTCTCGTAGAGGACGTTCGCGACGCCGATCGAGTCCAGGTTCTTCAGGCCGAAGGCGTCGTCGAAGAAGCAGCCGAAGACGTGCTCGGCGAAGAGCTCGGACGGCGGGCGCAGCACCTTGTCGGCGACGCCGCCCCAGCCGCGGTTCTCCTCCCAGACCACGTTCGCGCGTTCCAGGATGTACGGGATCCAGCCGATCTGGCCCTCCGCGTACATGATCTTGAGGTTCGGGAAGCGCTCGAACTTGCCGCTCATCAGCCAGTCGACCATCGAGAAGCAGCAGTTGGCGAAGGTGATGGTGGAGCCGACGGCCGGCGGGGCGTCCGCCGAGGTGGACGGCATGCGCGAGGAGGAGCCGATGTGCATGGCGATGACCGTGCCGGTCTCGTCGCACGCCTCCAGAAAGGGATCCCAGTCGTCCGTGTGGATGGAGGGGAGCCCCAGGTGGGGCGGGATCTCCGAGAAGGCGACCGCCCGGACCCCGCGCGCCGCGTTGCGGCGGACCTCGGCGGCGGCGAGGCGGGCGTCCCAGAGCGGGACGAGGGTGAGCGGGATGAGGCGGCCGCGGGCGTCCGGGCCGCACCATTCCTCCACCATCCAGTCGTTGTACGCGCGCACGCCGAGCAGGCCGAGCTCGCGGTCCTTGGCCTCGGTGAAGGTCTGTCCGCAGAAGCGCGGGAAGGTCGGGAAGCAGAGGGCGGACTGGACGTGGTTGACGTCCATGTCCGCGAGGCGGTCGGGAACCGAGAAGGAGCCCGGGCGCATCTGCTCGTACGTGATGACTTCGAGCTTGATCTCGTCACGGTCGTATCCGACGGCCGTGTCGAGCCGGGTGAGGGGTCGGTGCAGGTCCTCGTACACCCACCAGTCGCCTATGGGTCCGTCGTCGCCCTTGGCCCCCATGACGGGGGCGAACTTCCCTCCGAGGAAGGTCATTTCCTTCAGGGGCGCGCGGACGATGCGGGGGCCGATGTCGTGGTACTTGGACGGGAGCCGGTCCCGCCAGACGTGAGGGGGCTCAACCGTGTGGTCGTCCACCGAGATGATCTTCGGGAAGGTCTCCATGGGTTCACGGTAGCGTCAATCTGACGAACCGTCAGCTACTTGGACGGCCAAGGGTCCCGGATCCGCCGGGACCGGAACCACTACGGGCTGACGTGTACGCGCAACACAGGGCAGACTGACCCTTACACCTAAGGAAGGCAGGGGGGACACCAGATGGACGGCATACCGGCCATCCCGCACCAGCGGAACCACCCCGAGACCGGTGACGCCGCCGCGGTGACCGGAGTCGTGACCGCAGGCGTACCCGGAGTCGACACCGGAGCCGACACCGGAGCCGCGAGAGCCACAACGGCCGGAACCGGCACCGCAGATGGCCACGCCGACCCGGCCCGCGGCGCCGCCGATGCCCACGCCGACGCCGCCGCCCGCAACCGATTCGCCGTCCTCGGCCCCCTCCGCGCCTGGCGCGGGGCCGATCCGCTGCCCTCCGGGACCCCGCAGCAGCGCGCCCTGCTCGCCGTGCTGCTGCTCCGCGACGGCCGCACCGCCACCGCGCCCGAACTCATCGACGCCATCTGGGGCGAGGACCCCCCTCAGCAGGCGCTCGCGACCATCCGTACCTACGCCTCCCGCCTGCGCAAGGTCCTCGACCCCGGTCTCCTCGTCAGCGACGCCGGCGGCTACGCGATCCGCCTGCCCCACCCCGAGGCCCTCGACCTCGGCATCGCCCGCGCCGTGGCCGCCGACGCCGAGGCCGCGCGGAACGAGAAGGGGGACCGCGCGCTCGCCCGTACGCTGCTGGCACGCGCCCTGGACCTGTGGGACGGCGAACCGCTGGCCGGCGTACCGGGACCGCACGCCGAAACCGAACGCACCCGGCTCGCCGAGTGGCGCCTCCAGCTGCTGGAGACCCGCCTCGACCTCGACCTCGAGCTCGGCCACCACGCGGAGGCCGTCTCCGAACTCACCGCCCTCACCGCCGCGCACCCCCTGCGGGAACGGCTGCGCGAGCTGCTGATGCTCGCCCTGTACCGCAGCGGCCGGCAGGCCGAGGCCCTCGCCGTGTACGCCGACACCCGCCGGCTCCTCGCCGACGAACTCGGCGTCGACCCGTGCCCCGAACTCTCCGACCTCCAGCAGCGCATCCTGCGCGCCGACGCCGAACTCGCCCGCGCCGAGGACCCCGCACCCGCCGCCGCGCCCGTCCACGTGAGGCCCGCCCAATTGCCCGCCACCGTCCCCGACTTCACCGGCCGCGCCAGCTTCGTGAACGAGCTCGGCGAGATCCTCTCCGGCGTCGAAGGCCAGGTCATGGCCGTCTCCGCGCTCGCCGGCATCGGCGGCGTCGGCAAGACCACCCTCGCCGTGCACGTCGCGCACGCCGCGCGCCCGCACTTCCCCGACGGGCAGCTCTACGTCGACCTCCAGGGCACCGAGGCCCGCCCAGCCGAGCCCGAGGCCGTCCTCGGCTCCTTCCTGCGCGCCCTCGGGACCCCGGACGCCTCGATCCCCGACTCCCCCGCCGAACGGGCCGCGCTCTACCGCTCCACCCTCGACGGCCGCCGCGTCCTCGTCCTCCTCGACAACGCCCGCGACGCCGCCCAGGTCCGGCCCCTGCTGCCCGGTACCGCCGGCTGCGCCGCCCTCGTCACCAGCCGGGTCCGCATGGCGGGCCTCGCGGGGGCCCATCTCGTCGACCTCGACGTGATGAGCCCCGAGGAGGCCCTGCAGCTGTTCACCCGGATCGTGGGTGAGGAACGCGTACGCGCCGAACGGCAGGCCGCGCTCGACGTGGTCGGCGCCTGCGGGTTCCTGCCCCTGGCCATCCGCATCGCCGCCTCCCGCCTCGCCGCGCGGCGCACCTGGACGGTGTCCGTCCTCGCCGCCAAGCTCGCCGACGAGCGCCGCCGCCTCGACGAGCTCCAGGCCGGCGACCTCGCCGTCAAGGCCACCTTCGAGCTCGGCTACGGCCAGCTCGAGCCCGCCCAGCAGCGGGCGTTCCGCCTGCTCGGCCTCCCCGACGGCCCGGACATCTCCCTCGCCGCCGCGGCCGCCGTACTGGACCGCCCGGAGCACGCCACCGAGGACCTCCTCGAGGCCCTCGTCGACTGCTCCCTCCTGGAATCGGCCGCGCCCGGCCGCTACCGCTTCCACGACCTCGTACGCCTCTACGCGCGTGCATGCGCCGAGCGCGACGAGCAGCCGCCGAGCGGACGCGACGCGGCCCTGGACCGGCTGCTCGACTTCTACCTGGCCACCGCCGCCGGGGTGTACGGGCTGGAGCGCCCGGGTGACCGCCTCGTCGCCCACCTGTCCGCCACCCGCTACCCCGGGCTGGTCTTCACCGAGCCGCGCTCCGCCCAGGACTGGCTGTACGCCGAGGCCGACCCGCTGCTCGCGTGCGTCCGCCAGGCCGCCGCGCACGCGGCCGGGCCGCGGGCGGACGGACCGGCGGGCGCCGGGGCGGGGGCCGGGCCGGGCGTCGCGCCCGACGTCCTGCGCCGCGCCGTCGACCTGCTGTGGGCCGCCAAGGACCTCGCCGAGTCGGGGGCCAACTCCAAGCAGTACGAATCGGCGGCCACCGCGCTGCGCGACGCCGCGCACGGCGCGAAGGACCCGTACGCGGAGGGGCGCGCCCGCACCACGCTCACCAACACGCACCTGGTCGCCGGCCGGTTCGCCGAGGCGGACGACGAGGCACGCCAGGCCACGCTGCTCGCCCGCGCCGCCGGGGACCCGCTGCCCAGCTGCTGGGCGCCCAACGACCGCGGGATCATCGCCCTCTACGAGGGCCGCTACAGCGACGGCGAACGGTACCTTCTGGAGGCCATCGCCAACTTCCGGGCCGACGCCAACTACGTCGGCGAGGCCAGCGCCCTGTGCAACCTCTCCCGCATCCACGTGGAGCTGGGGCGGCTGAGCAGCGCCATCGACCTCGCCCGGCAGGGCATCGCCATCTACGACCGGATGGGACTGACGCTGCGGCTGGCCAACGGCCGCTACGCGCTCGGCATCGCCCTCACCCAGGCCGACCGGCTCTCCGAGGCGCACGCGCAGCTCAGCGAGGCGCTCACCCTGTTCCACGAGAACCGCCAGCCGTTGTGGGAGGGCGTCACGCACTTCCGGCTGGCCAAGGTCCACCTGGCCGCGCGACGGCCCACGCTGGCCGCCTCGCACGCCGAACAGGCGATCGCGCTCCGGGGCATCGGCGGCGAGTGGCGCCGCGCGACGGTGCTGACGGTGCTCGGACGGGCGCTGCGGCAGCTGGGGCAGCGGGACCGGGCCCGGGTGTGCTGGCGGGACGCCGAGGTCGTGTTCACCCAGCTGAAGTCGCCGGAGCTGTCCGAGGTGCGGGCGCTACTGGCGGCCGAGATCGCCGCCTGAGGCGCGTGCCGGGCGGGGCGGTCCTCAGACCCTCGGGGAGGGGCGCCCGCCCGCCGCTGCCGCGCTGAATGAGGCGTTCATCGTTCGTTTATCGCCTCCCGCCACGATGGTGTTCATCGACTCGGGGTACCGGGGGGGCACCCGAGCCGGCTGGAGGACCACCCGTTCGGCGGTCCGCGGGGGAATCGCCGAACGGGCCCGACCCATCCATCAGGAGATCCGATGACGACGAACGAGAACATCCTGCCGACCGACGGTGACATCAAGCCGCTCGACAACCACGCCTCGGGCGTCGAAATCAAGCCGCTCGACAACCACGCGTCGGGTGCCGAGATCAAGCCTCTCGACAATCACGCCTCTGACGAGGACATCGTGACGCTGGACAACCACGCGTCGGGTCCGGGTCTGTAGGTCCATCAGGACACGTACGGCCCGGGTCGTGGACCACGGGGGGACACGGGGGACCGGGTCGTACGGCACGGAGTACCACGGGGGACCGGAGGTCACGGGGGACCGACCGGGGTGCACGGGGGAACGGCGGCCGCGGTGGCCAGGAGGGGGACCACCGCGGCCGCCGCATGCCCGTGTCCGGGGCCGGCCGCCGAGGTCAGCGGCCCGTGCGGCCCGTGCCCCGGCCCGTGCGGCCCGTGCGCGGGCCGACGCCGTGGCCCCGCTCGCCGAGTGCGCCAGGATTAGGCTGGCGGTGTGTTCACCTCCCAGGGCCCGACCCTCCGCGAACTGGCCGTACAGGCCCTGTCCTCCGTCGAGCGGGGCTACGACCTGCTGGCCCCCACGTTCGACCAGACGCCCTTCCGCACCCCCGACCGGATGCTCGACGCGGTCGAGGAGACCCTCGCGGACCGCGAAGGCTCCTTCGGCGCCGGGCTGGACGTGTGCTGCGGGACGGGCGCGGGGATCGGCATGCTGCGGCGGCTGTGCCGGGGCCGGGTGACCGGGGTGGACCTCAGCGCGGGCATGCTGGCGGAGGCGGAGCGGGCGCACGCGGCGGGCGACGTCCTCACCGCCGAACGCGGCGCCGAACGCGGCGGCGGGGAGACCGGCGGGCCGACCGGCCCGCGCCGGGTGGAATTCGTGCGCGTCGACGCGCGGGCGCTCCCGGCCGCGCTCGGGAACTCCTACGACCTGGCGGTCAGCTTCGGCGCCTTCGGCCACTTCCTCCCGGCCGAGCGCCCCGCCGTCTTCTCCGGGGTCCACGCGTCCCTGCGGCCGGGCGGCGTCTTCGCCTTCCCCATCGGCGCGCCGATCCCGCCGAGCCACCCGGCGTGGTGGGCGGTGGCCGGCTTCGACGCCGCGATGCGGGTGCGCAACGCCGTGTGGCGGCCGCCGTTCGTCATGTACTACCGGACCTTCCCCCTGGGCGGCGTCCGCACCGACCTGCGCGCGGCCGGCTTCACCGTCGAGACCGTCCCCCTCTCCCACTTCGGCCACCGCCCGGACGGCGCACCGCGCTGGCGCCTGGTCCTGGCCCGCCGGACGGCCTGAGGGCCCGGCGGAACGCGTACGCGCCCTGGGGGGGCCGGGTCGCCGGGGCCCGGGGACCCGCAAGACTCCGGCCCCCCCCGGATCCAGGCTTCGCCTCAGGCGCCGACGTACTCCGCGAGGTGCTCGCCCGTGAGGGTGGAGCGGGCGGCGACCAGGTCGGCCGGGGTGCCCTCGAAGACGACGCGGCCGCCGTCGTGCCCGGCGCCGGGACCGAGGTCGATGATCCAGTCGGCGTGCGCCATGACCGCCGGGTGGTGCTCGACGACGATGACCGACCTGCCGGAGTCCACGAGCCGGTCGAGCAGGCCCAGCAGCTGCTCCACGTCGGCGAGGTGAAGGCCGGTGGTCGGCTCGTCGAGGACGTAGACGAGCCCCTCCCCGCCCTTCTCCGACATGCGGGACGCCAGCTTGAGCCGCTGCCGCTCGCCGCCGGACAGGGTGGTGAGCGGCTGCCCGAGGCTGATGTAGCCGAGCCCGACGTCCGCGAGCCGGCTCAGGATGGCGTGCGCGGCCGGGATGCGCGCCTCGCCGGAGCCGAAGAACTCCTCGGCCTCGGTCACCGACATCGCGAGCACCTCGCTGATGTCGCGGCCGCCGAGGTGGAGGTCCAGGACCGAGGCCTCGAACCGCTTGCCCTCGCACTCCTCGCAGGTGCTGGCCACGCCGGCCATCATCGCGAGGTCGGTGTAGACGACGCCGGCGCCGTTGCACTGGGGGCAGGCGCCCTCGGAGTTGGCGCTGAAGAGCGCCGGCTTCACCCCGTTGGCCTTGGCGAAGGCCTTGCGGATCGGCTCGAGGAGTCCGGTGTACGTCGCCGGGTTGCTCCGCCGGGAACCGCGGATCGGCGTCTGGTCGATCGACACCACGCCCTCGCCCGCGACCCCCGACGCGCCGACCAGCGAACCGTGCACGAGCGAGCTCTTCCCGGAGCCGGCGACGCCGGTGACCACGGTGAGCACCCCGAGCGGGACGTCCACGTCGACCTCGCGCAGGTTGTGCGCCGTCGCGCCGCGGACCTCCAGCGCTCCGGTGGGCTTGCGCACCGTCTCCTTGAGGGCGGCCCGGTCGTCGAAGTGGCGGCCGGTGACGGTGCCGGAGGAGCGCAGCCCCGCCACGGAGCCCTCGAAGCAGACGGTGCCGCCCGCCTGGCCGGCGCCGGGGCCGAGGTCGACGACGTGGTCGGCGATCGCGATCGTCTGCGGCTTGTGCTCGACGACGAGCACCGTGTTGCCCTTGTCGCGCAGCCGCAGCAGCAGGTCGTTCATCCGCTGGATGTCATGGGGGTGCAGGCCCGTGGTGGGCTCGTCGAACACGTAGGTGACGTCCGTGAGCGAGGAGCCGAGGTGGCGGACCATCTTGACGCGCTGGGCCTCGCCGCCCGAGAGCGTGCCCGAGGCCCGGTCGAGCGAGAGGTAGCCGAGCCCGATCTCCACGAACGAGTCGAGGGTCTGCCGCAACGCCTCGAGGAGGGGCGCCACCGAGGCGTCCTCGAGGCCCCGTACCCACTGCGCCAGGTCGCTGATCTGCATCGCGCAGGCGTCGGCGATGCTGGTCCCGCCGATCCGCGAGGACCGGGCGGCCTCGCTGAGCCGGGTGCCCTCGCACTCGGGGCAGGTGGCGAAGGTGACCGCACGGTCGACGAACTCGCGGATGTGCGGCTGCATCGACTCGCGGTCCTTGGACAGGAAGGACTTCTGGATCTTGGGGATCAGTCCTTCGTAGGTGAGGTTCACCCCCTCGACCTTCACCTTGACCGGCTCCCGGTACAGGAAGTCCTGCATCTCCTTCTTGGTGAACTTCGCGATCGGCTTGTTCGGGTCGAGGAGGCCCGACTCGGCGTAGACCCGTACGGTCCAGAAGCTGTCGGACTTCCAGCCGGGGATGGTGAACGCGCCGTCGGCGAGCGACTTGGAGTCGTCGTAGAGCTGGGTGAGGTCGATGTCGGAGACGCTGCCCCGGCCCTCGCAGCGCGGGCACATGCCGCCGGTGCGGCTGAAGGTCGCCTTCACCGTCTTCTTGTTGCCGCGGTCGACGGTGATCGCGCCGCTCGCGCGGACGGAGGGGACGTTGAAGGCGAACGCGCCCGGCGAGCCGATGTGCGGCGTGCCGAGTCTGCTGAAGAGGATGCGCAGCATCGCGTTGGCGTCGGTCGCGGTGCCGACGGTGGAGCGGGGGTCCGAGCCCATGCGCTGCTGGTCGACGATGATCGCGGTGGTCAGTCCGTCGAGCACGTCGACCTCGGGGCGCGCCAGCGTCGGCATGAAGCCCTGGACGAAGGCGCTGTACGTCTCGTTGATCAGCCGCTGCGAGTCCGCGGCGATGGTGTCGAACACCAGCGAGCTCTTGCCCGATCCGGAGACGCCGGTGAACACGGTGAGCCGGCGCTTGGGGATCTCGACGCTGACGTCCTTGAGGTTGTTCTCGCGCGCGCCGTGCACGCGGATCAGCCCGTGGCTGTCGGCGACGTGCGGGACGACCGTCTCCGCGGCCTGGCCGGAGGCCGTGTTCGGGTCCTTGCTCGGGGCCTTGCTCATCGTGGCTGTCTCCATCCGTCGGGCGCGAGCCCTCTGTCTACCTGATCGGCGGCGCCGCCAGGGGTGCCGCAACGAGGGCCTCTTCGGCGGCGGAGCGGAACGTACGTCCCGCTCCCGTTCCGCCCGCGCTTCCTACCGGCCGCGGGGCTGGCTGAAGCGCAGCATGTTGCCGGCCGGGTCGCGGAAGGCGCAGTCGCGGACCCCGTAGAACTGGTCGATCGGCTCCTGGAGCACGTCGCCGCCGGCGGCGCGGATCCGCTCGAAGGTCGCGTCGCAGTCGTCGGTGGCGAAGATCACCCCGCGGAGCAGCCCCTTGGCCAGCAGCTCGGCCATGGCCTCCTTGTCGGCGGCCGAGGCGTTCGGGTTCGCGACGGGCGGCTCGAGCACGATGTCCACCCCGGGCTGGGCGGGCGAACCGACGGTGACCCAGCGCATCCCCTCGAACCCGACGTCGTTGCGCACCTCCAGTCCGAGCACGTCCCGGTAGAAGCCGAGGGCCTTGTCGTGGTCGTCGACGGCGATGAAGCACTGCGCGAGTGTGATGTCCATGCGTTCCACGCTACGAGCGGCCCCCCGGGATCTGCTTCTCCATTCCTGACCGGTTCGCGGGAGGCAGGGCGGGGGCCGCGGGGTCGAACTGTGGTGCGGGGGTGCGGTGTCGCCGGGACGCGTGGGGACGCGTCCCGGTGGCGGACGATGCTTCTTTTGGTGGAAGTACTCAGAGAAAGAACCTCTTGCCAGACCCCTCCAGCCTCCCGCGGCGCGACCGGTCACCCACATGGGTGAATCACGCAACTAGGCTGGATTTGGAGGGGGTTGTCTGGCATATGCTCGCCCCGACAACCCAGACATGAGACGGCCCCCGCCGGGACTGCGAATCCCGATCGAGGGCCTGACCAACGAGGAATTAGCCCTTCCCCATGGCTTCTGTGCAGTTTACCGCGCCCACCCGCGCGACATACGGCGTTCGCCACTCCAACATCCGCCTCACCGGCCGGTTCACGGTGATCAGCAACGACCTGATCCAGCACCCCGAGATGTCGGCGGTCGCGCGGATCCTCGGGATCTACATCCAGTCGCTGCCCGCCGGAACCCCGATCGGCATCAAGGACCTGGCCAGGCAGCTTCCGCTGGGCGAGACCTCCATCGCGGGCGGGCTCCGGGAGCTGGTGCGGTTCGGATACCTGGAACGGTCCCTGGAGAGCCTGCCGGGCGGGCGGATCGTCACCCGTACGGTGTCCTACAACCATCCCCGGGCCGTCACCGACGCCCCTCCCCCACCGGCACCGCCGCCTCCGTCGCCTCCGCCGCTGGTGGCTGACCGGGGACCACACCTCGCAGCGGATCCGGAACCGGTACCGGCTGCGGAGCCCGCACCGGCGGCCCCGGAGCCTGCGGCCGCCTCGGCGCCCGCGCCCGGAGCGGCGGCACCGGCAGCACCGGCAGCACCGGCGGCGGCATCGGCCGAAGTGTCCTCCGGCCCGGCGGCCGCCCGCGTTCCCGTACCGCGCGACCGGGACAACGCGCTCCGCCGCCGGCTCGCGACCGAGATCCTCGCCGAGCTCCGCCTCGCCGATCCCCGGCTGCTGCTCGGGGCTCGGGACATCACGTACCTCGCGGGCGGGGTCGAGGCCTGGCTGGAGCGCGGGGCCACCGTGCACGCACTGGTCGCAGCCCTGACGGCGAACCTCCCGGACCCCCCGCGCAACCCGGCCGGGCTGATCGCCCACCGGCTCTCGGCCCAGCTGCCGCCCGCGGTGGCCCCTGCCCCGCGCCGGGCCGCCTTCGTGGCGCCCGACCCGTTCCAGATCTGCGACGGGTGCGACCGCGCCTACCGCAGCCCCACCCGGGGCGGCCGCTGCAACGACTGCGGTCCGCCCGGGACGGGCGAGACGCGCGGCGCCCACGGGACCTGAGCGGCTCTGCGGTCAGCGGGTGCGGAGTTCGCGTTTGAGGACCTTGCCGCTCGCGTTGCGGGGGAGTTCCGCCACGAACTCCACCTGGCGCGGGACCTTGTAGTTGGCCATCTCGCGGCGGGACCAGGCGATCAGGTCGTCGGCCGTGAGGACCGCGCCGGGGCGGCGGACCGCGTAGGCCTTGCCGACCTCGCCGAGACGCGGGTCGGGGACGCCGACCACCGCCACGTCGGCGATGTCCGGGTGCAGCCCGAGGAGTTGCTCTATCTCGGCGGGGTAGGCGTTGAAGCCGCCCACGATGAACATGTCCTTGATCCGGTCGGTGATGCGCAGGTTCCCGGCGGCGTCGAGGACACCGACGTCGCCCGTGCGCAGCCAGCCCTCGGGTGTGATGGCCTCGGCGGTCTCGGCCTCGTCCTCGAAGTAGCCCCGCATGACGTTGTGGCCGCGTACCCACACCTCCCCGGCCTGTCCGGTGCCCCGCGCCTGCCCGTCGGCCCCGGTGATACGGAGCTCCGTGCCGGGGATGGCCCGCCCCGAAGTGGCCGCGATGACCTCCGCGGGATCGCCGCGGCGGCACATGGTGACGATGCCGCTGGCCTCGGAGAGCCCGTACGCGGTGAGGACGGTGGCGATCCGCAGCTCGCCGCGGAGCCGTTCGACGAGCTGGAGCGGGACGACGGCGGCGCCGGTGACGACCAGGCGCAGCGCGGAGAGGTCGTGGTGGTCGCGCTGGGGGTGGTCGAGGAGGGACTGGTGGAGCGTGGGCGGTCCGGGGAGCACGGAGATCCGCTCGGCGGCGATGTTGGCGAGGACGGTGTCCACGTCGAAGACGGGCTGGGGGATCATCGTGGCTCCGCGCATCAGGCAGGCGATGATGCCGGCCTTGTAGCCGAAGGTGTGGAAGAAGGGGTTCACGATCAGGTAGCGGTCGCCCTCGCGGAGTCCGGCGAGCTCGCTCCACACGTCGTAGCAGCGCAGGGACTGGGCGTGGGTGATGACGGCGCCCTTGGGGCTGCCGGTGGTGCCGGAGGTGAAGATGATGTCCGAGGGGGCGCCCGCGGGGACGGCGTCGGTGCGGGCGCGCACGGCCTCGGCCGGTACGGGGTCCCCTCCGGCCAGGAAGTCCTTCCAGGTGCGGAAGGAGTCCGGGGCGTCGTCGGACAGGACCACGACCTGCTCCAGGTGGGGCAGGCCCGGCAGCGGCCCGGAGCCTTCGCCCTCGGCGGCGGCGCGGCGCAGCGAGGCGACGTAGGACGTGCCGAGGAAGGTGCCGGTGACGAAGAGGAGCCGGGCGCGGCTGCGCTGGAGGACGTATGCGGCCTCGGTGCCCTTGAAGCGCGTGTTGAGGGGAACGAGCACGGCTCCCGCGGAGACCGCGCCGAGTGCGGAGACGATCCATTCGAGGGTGTTGGGCGCCCAGACGGCGACCCGGTCCCCCGGTGCGACCCCGGCGGCCATGCAGGCGGCCGCGGCGCGCTCGACGCGCTCGCCGAGCTGCGCGTAGTCGATGCGGACGCGGCCGTCGACGACGGCCTCGCGGCCGGCGTAGCGGGTGGCGGCGTCGCGCACCAGGGCGCCGATGCTGGTCCAGGGGAGCTCCGCGAGCCGATCCCCCGACGAGGTCCCCGCACCGGGACGGCGGTCCGGACCCTCGGCTCCGGACCCCGTCCCGGCCCCGGTCCCCGCCGCCCCGCCCCCGGCCGTGCCCGCGACCCCGTGCCCGTCCTCGTCCATCGCCCGCCCCTCCCTGCGACACCAGTAGCTGACTAACCGTCAGATTAGCTGTAGCCTTCGCCGCTGTCAGTACTGGTGCACCCCGGAGGTGGCGATGGCGGCAACGCTCAAGGACGCTACGGCGATAGTCGGCATCGGCCAAACCGCCTTTGCCAAACAACTGCCGCAGTCCGAAAAGGAATTGGCGTGCCGGGCGATCCTCGCCGCGCTCGCCGACGCCGGCATCGACCCCTCCGAGGTCGACGCCTTCTCCTCCTACACGATGGAGGAGACCGACGAGGTCGAGGTCGCCAAGGCCATCGGCGCCGGCGACGTCACCTTCTTCTCCAAGATCGGCTACGGCGGCGGCGGCTCCTGCGCCACCGTCGGCCACCTGGCCGCGGCCGTCGCCACCGGGCAGGCCTCCGTCGGTGTCGCCTGGCGCTCCCGCAAGCGCGGCTCCGGCCCCCGCCCGTGGAAGAACACCGCCGTCCAGCTCCCCACCCCCGGACAGTGGACGCGCCCCTTCGGGCTGCTGCGCCCCGCGGACGAGATAGGGATGCTGGCCCGCCGCTACATGCACGAGTACGGAGCCACCCGCGACCACCTCTTCAACGTCGCGATGGCCTGCCGCAACCGGGCCAACGAGAACCCGGCCGCGATGATGTACGAGCGTCCGCTGACCCGCGAGATGTACATGACCTCCCGCATGATCAGCGACCCGCTCTGCCTCTTCGACAACTGCCTCGAGACGGACGGGGCGTTGGCCTGCGTCATCGTCGGCGCCGAGCGTGCCCGCGACTGCCGCCAGAAGCCCGTCTACGTCCACTCCGTCGCCCAGGGCCTGCCCGCCCAGCACCACGGGATGGTCAACTACTGGAACGACGACCCGCTGTCCGGCCCCGCCTGGACCGCAGCCCGACACCTGTGGAAGCAGGCCGACTTCGGCCCGGCCGACGTGGACGTCGCCCAGATCTACGACGCCTTCACCCCGCTGATCCCGCTCTCCCTGGAGGGCTACGGCTTCTGCGGACGCGGCGAGGGCGCCGCCTTCACCGAGGGCGGCGCCCTGGAGATGGGCGGCCGGCTGCCCATCAACACCGGCGGCGGCGGCCTGAGCGAGGCCTACGTCCACGGCTTCAACCTGATCAACGAGGGCGTCAAGCAGCTGCGCGGCATCTCCACCGCCCAGGTGCCCGACGCCTCGACCTGCCTGGTGACGGCGGGCGAGGGTGTCCCGACGTCCGCGATCCTGCTGCGCGCCTGAGGAGCTGCCGACCATGACCACCACGACCGCCGCCGCTTCGGACGAACTCCTCCTCCCCGTCCCCGACGAGGACGGGGCCCCCTTCTGGGAGTACGCGGCCCGGGGCGAGCTCCGCGTCCAGGCCTGCGCCGAGCCCGCCTGCGGGAAGCTCCGCTTCCCGCCCCGCCCCTGCTGCCCGCACTGCCGGTCCTTCGAATCCGAGTGGCGCCCGATGAGCGGACGCGGCCGGATCTGGTCCTACGTGCGCCCGCACCCTCCGCTGCTTCCCGCGTACGCCGCGCAGGCCCCGTACAACGTGATCCTCGTGGAGCTCGCCGACGCCCCGCACATCCGCCTCGTCGGGAACCTCGTCGCCTCGGCCGACGCCCCCCTGGACTCGGTGGACCCGGCGCGGCTGCGCATCGGGGCGCGGGTCCAGGTGGTGTTCACCGAGACGGGCGGGGTGGCCGTGCCGCGCTGGGTGCTGGAGAAGTCGTGACGGCCGGCCAGGGGCTCCGGGTGGAGCGGGACGAGGCGACGGGGGTCGCGGTGCTCACCCTGGACCGGGAGCACAAGCACAATGCGATCGACCTGGAGACGGCCGCCGCACTCGCGGCGGTGTGGCGGGAGTTCCGCCACGAGGACGACGTACGGGCGGTCGTGCTCACGGGCGCCGGAGCGGCGGCCTTCTGCACGGGCATCGACCGCGACGTCTCCCTCCGCCAGCCCTCGTCCCCGTACTCGGTGGACGACCCGCTCCTCGCCATCGGCCCGAAGGCGAACGACCTGTGGAAGCCGGTGGTCGCCGCCGTCAACGGCATGGCGTGCGGCGGGGCGTTCTACCTGCTGGGCGAATCGGAGTTCATCGTCTCCGCCACCACGGCGACGTACTTCGACCCGCACACCAGCTACGGCATGGTCAGCGCCTACGAAGCGGTGTACATGGCCCAGCGCATGCCGTTCGGCGAGGCCGCCCGGATGTCCCTGATGGGCACCGCGGAGCGGCTGTCCGCACGGCGGGCGTACGAGATCGGGCTGGTCTCCGAGCTGGCCGAGCCGGCCGGGCTGCTCCCCGCGGCCCTGCGGGCGGCCGAGACCATGGCCGGGTTCCCGACGGAGGCCGTGCAGGGCACGGTCCGCGCCCTGTGGTCGGCGAAACAGGCGGCGCTGCACCAGGCCCTGTCCCAGGCTCCGGCGCTGATCTCGCTGGGGAACCTGGCACCGCAGCGGCAGGCGGAACTCTTCGCGGGACGGCGGAAACCGGGACCGGGACCGGGACCGCGAGTGCGGTGACGGGGCCGCGGTCGCGGTGACCCGGTCGCGGTGCCCCGGTCGCGGTCCGGCACCGTCGTCCCGGCCGGCCTAAGGCTTCTTCGTGGACTTCGGCTTCGGGATGGAGCCGGAGCCGGAGCCGGGCGTGGAGGAGGACGCCGAGGACGGGACGAGGTCGATCCGTCCGACGACGCAGCGCTGGACGTCCCCGGCCTTGTCCGCGCTCGCCATCGGCAGCTCCACGGTCCGGCTCTCGCCCGCCTTGAGCTCGACGTCGACGGAAGCCGAGTCGACCCGGCCGGCCGCACCCTCGAAGACCAGCGGCACGCGGAAGGCGTGTCCGGACGCCGACTCGGAGGTGACCTTCAGCGTGGCCTTCGCACGGCCCGGACCGGCGCAGGCGACGACCTCCGCGTGCGCCAGCGGACCGGTCGAGGTGGGGGTGGGCGAAGCGGTCGTGCTCGTGCCGCTGCCCGAGCTGCCGGAGGAGTGCGTCTTGGTCTTGGACTTGGACTTGGACTTGCTCTTGGAGCTGGAGCACCCGCCCCCACTGCTCTTGCTCTTCCCGCTGCCGCCGCTGCCGCCGCTCGACGAGAAGCCCGTCAGCGCGAGCACCACTCCCACCAATACTGCGGCGAACCGGACCCGCCGTCCCGTGACCTTCATGGCCACCCCTCTCCCCGTGGGCAATTGCGGCACCGTACCAGGGGTTCCGCGCCCCGTATCGGGAGGGTTCAATTCCGCTTCGGTGGCCCGTCTCCTACCGGCCCCGGCCCCGGCCCTCACCCGGCCCCGGACATGACGGCGGCCCCGACCCCGTGAGGGGGCGGGGCCGGCCAGCCGTGAAGGCGGGTGGGGATCAGGCCTCGACGACGCCGGAGGCCGCGACCTCGATCTTGCCGCGGGTGGAGCCCGAGGGGGTGCCGAGCTTCTCGATGGCGTCCACGACGTCCTGGCCCTCGACGACCTCGCCGAAGACGACGTGCTTGCCGTCCAGCCACGGGGTGACGACGGTGGTGATGAAGAACTGCGAGCCGTTGGTGTTGCGGCCGGCGTTCGCCATCGAGAGCAGGTACGGGCGGGTGTGCTTCAGCTCGAAGTTCTCGTCGGCGAACTTCTCGCCGTAGATGCTCTTGCCGCCCGTGCCGTTCTGGTTGGTGAAGTCACCGCCCTGCAGCATGAACTGCGGGATGACGCGGTGGAACGGGGAGCCCGCGTAGCCGAAGCCGTGCTGGCCGGTGGCGAGCTCGCGGAAGTTCTGGGCGGTCTTCGGGACGACCTCGTCGAAGAGGTTGAAGACGATGCGGCCGGCGGGCTGGCCGTCGATGGCGATGTCGAAGAATACGTTGCTCATGGGGTCCATCCTGTCACTCCCGGTGCGCTGCGCGCGTCCGAGGGGCCCGGAACGGCGTCCGAGCGGGTGTCGCGGGAGGCGCCGGACGGGCGTCCGGAGCCCCGGCCGAGCCGCCCCTCAGCCGGCCCTCAGCCACCCGTGCGCGTGCCCGTGCCCTTCGCCGCGTCCAGAGCGTAGACGCAGCGGTCCTTGCTGCACGCGTACACCACGCCCGCCTCCGCCACCGGGGCTCCGGTGATCTCCCCGCCGGTGGCGAGCTTCCAGCGGAGCTGGCCTCCCGCCGCGTCCAGGGTGTAGAGGCAGTGGTCGGCGGAGCCGAAGTGGACCCGGCCGTCCATGACGGCCGGGGCGCCCGTGATCTCGCCGCCCGCCGCGAACCGCCACTTCGGGGTGCCGGTGACCGCGTCGAGCGTGTACAGGGCGCTGCCCGCGCCCAGGTGGACGTTGCCGCTCGCGACCAGGACGGGGTCGGCGGACTGGCGGGGCTCGGTGGCGATGCGCCAGCGGTCCTTGCCGTTGGCCGCGTCCAGGGCGTAGACGGTGCCCAGGTAGTCCGCGAGGTAGACGCCGCCGCCCGTGACCGCCGCGCCGGGCGCGAAGGCCGGGGGCGCGAGGAAGACGGCGGGGGCCTCGAAGTGCCAGCGGACCCGGCCCGAGGCCCGGTCGATGGAGATCACCCGGGTGCCCGCGGCGACGTAGACGTTGCCGTCGGGGGCCGGGGTGACCCGTACGGGGACGTTTCCGCAGGAGCCGGCGTCGCCGACCGGGTACGACCAGGACTCGCGGCCGGAGCGGGCGTCGAGGGCGCGCAGCCGGGCGTCCTGCCACACGTAGACCGTGCCGTCGTGGAGGACGGGGGACGCCTCGTTGGTCTCGAAGTCGCTCTGCGCGCCCGAGAGCTCCCACAGCTTCTGCCCGCTGGACGCCTCCCAGGCCTGTACGCCGCCGCCGCGCGTGGCGGTGACGACCGTGCCCCGGTCGGCGCGCAGGGCGTACACCCAGGCGTCGGTGGACAGCCGCCACCGCTCGGAGCCGTCGGCGGCGTCGAGGGCGTAGAGGGAGGGGCCGTCGGACGCGTGGATGCGGTGGTCGGAGACGGCCATGGACCAGGCGACGTCGCGCGTCTTGAACTGGCGGCGGCCGCTGGCCACGTCCAGGGCGTGGACCTCGAAGGAGGTGACGTAGAGCATGTCGCCCGCGACGGTGGGGGTGCCCCAGACCTCGTTCGACATGCGGAAGCGCCACGGGCGCCAGCGGCCGCTGTCCGGGGCCGGTCCCGGGCCGGGTACGGCGGGCGCGGAGGAGCCGGGGGCCGGGGAGACCGCGGGAGCCGGGCCGCCGCCCGGCGGGCGGATCCAGCCGGTCGCCGAGTCCGCGGCGACGGCGTGCGCGGCGGTCGCCGCGGACACGTGCGGGCCGGGACCGATCGGTACCGGGGAGCCGCCGAGGCGGACGGGCTCGCCGGAGGGGGCCATCGGGGGGCGCTCGGGGCGCTGCGGGACGGCCTGACCGGTCCGCGGGTCCGCCCAGGGGTCGGCGCCGCCGCGCTGGCGGCGGTGGGTGGCGGGCCCGGAGGGCGGGGCGGAGCCGGGCCGGGCCGGGGGTGCCGGGGCGGGCGACGGTACGACGGCGGCCGAGGCGGCGGAAGCGGCGGCGGCGTTGCGGTGGCCGGCCCGCCTGGCCTCGATCATCGCGACGGCCCGGGTGGGCAGCCATGCCGAGGCGGTGCCGCTCTCGTCGCCGCCCTCGAAGAGGTGCGGGGCCAGCTGCGCCTGGAGGTCGGCCGGGGTGGGCCGCTTCGTGGCGTCCATCTGCATGCAGGATTCGATGAGCGGGCGGAGCTCGTCCGGGAGGCCGGTGAGGTTGGGCCCCTCGCGCAGCAGCATGAAGACGGTCTCCACCGGGTTCGCCCCGTGGTACGGCGGGTGCCCGGTGGCGGCGAAGACGAGCGTCGAGCCGAGCGAGAAGACGTCGCTGGCGCCCTTGACGCTGCGCGAGTCCTTCGCCTGCTCGGGCGACATGTAGGCGGGGGTGCCGACGGCGACGTTCGTCATCGTCAGGCGGGTGTTGGAGACGCCGCTGGCGATGCCGAAGTCGATCACGCGCGGGCCGTCCTCGACGACGAGCACGTTCGACGGCTTGAGGTCGCGGTGGACCAGGCCCGCCCCGTGGATGGACTGCAGGGCCTCGGCGATGCCGGCCGCGAGCCACCGCACGGCCTGCGCGGGCATGGGCCCGCACTCGTGGACGATCTCCTCCAGGGAGGGCGCCGGTACGTACGCGGTGGCCAGCCAGGGCACGGCGGCGCGGGGGTCGGCGTCGACCACGGCCGCGGTGTAGAAGCCGGAGACGGCGCGGGCGGCCTCCACCTCACGGGTGAAGCGCACGCGGAACAGCTGGTCCTCGGCGAGCTCGGTGCGGACCGTCTTGATCGCCACGCGGCGTCCGGACGCCGACCGCGCGAGATAGACCAGCCCCATGCCGCCGGCGCCGAGCCGTCCCAGCACCTCGAAGGGGCCGATCCGTCTCGGGTCGTGCTGCGTCAGCTGCTCCACCACTCGCCTCCACACCCATCCCCGTACGGGCTCCTTGCGCGGGGCCCGCTCCTTCGCCAAGCACGCCACCGGCGAGCGCACCGCTACCCGGCGGTCGGCGGGTGCGGCGTCTCACCGCGGGCTCCGCCCGCAGTAGCGCACCCCGATTCTGTCAGGCCCGCGCTCCGTCCGGCCCCGGGTACGCGGGCGGGTTCGTGTGAGGCTGAACGCGCCGGCCGCCCGGGCGGGTGCGCGACGGGCGCCGGGGACGGCCGGGAAACGGGTGACGGGACCGGTGGGGAGACGGGCGACGGGCCCGGTGGGAACCGGTCGGACACCGGTGGGGAACGGGTCGCAGGCCGGTCGGGAGGCCGATCAGGAGCCCGGCCTCGTGCGCGGCTCCGACAACAGCCCGAAGACCGCTCCCTGGTTGTCCGCGACGACCGCGATCCGCCCGTACGGGGTGTCGAAGGGATCGGCGGTGACCCGGCCGCCGAGCCGCTGGACCATGGCGACGGACTGGTCGCAGTCCGGGACGGCGAAGTACACGAGGAAGTGCGCGGGCATGATGGCCGGGAAGGCGTCGGTGATGAGGCTGCGGCCCATGACGGCGCTGTCCGGTCCGGGCGCGCTGCCCGGCGGGGACCAGACGCGGTATTCGGAGCCGCCGCTGTCGTCCTGGTCCTGCGGGACGTAGCCGAAGACCTTGGCGTAGAAGACGTCGACGGCGTCGCGGGCCCGGGTGTAGACCTCGGTCCAGCAGTACGTGTACGGCTCCTGCTGGGCGTCGAAGCCGTGGTGGGTGCCGGGCTGCCACAGGCCGAAGACGGCCCCGCCGGGGTCGGCGGCCATCGCGGCGGTCCCGTACGGGCCGACGGGCATCGGGTCCATCACCAGCTGGCCGCCGGCGGCGCGGATGCGCTGCGCGCAGGCGTACGCGTCGGTCGTGTAGAGGTAGACCCCCCAGACGGTGGGCATGCGGCCGTCGGGCTTGGGGGCGAGGGCGGCGACGTTGCGGCCGCGGCTGTAGGCCTGGGTGTAATGGCCGTATTGTGCTCCCGCGCCCTCGGCGAAGGTCCACCCGAAGAGCTCACCGTAGAAGCGCTTGCCCGCTTCCACGTCCGGCAGCGAGGCGTCGACCCAGCAGGGTGCGCCTTCCGCGAATGCGGCCATGAGCCCGGTTCCTTCCGTTGTGCGGGGATGTGTGGCATCCCGCCCTACTCGCCCAGCCATGCACCTCCGGATCATGATGTGCCCGAAAACTTGTCCACAGCCTGTTGATAAGACTATTCGGGGGATACGCCCTGAACCCGGAGGGCGCGCCCGGGGCGTCCACGCGGCCGGAATCCGCCGTCGGGACCGGGTGGGGCCGGCATACGCCCAGGCCAGGCGCTCCGTGACCCCATTTGCAGGCGGCCGAATCGCGCCCCGATCACCCCTCGGTAAGCTGACGGCATGACAGGACAAGTACGTACCGTCGACGGCCGCGTTGCCGGTCGGCGCGGTCAGGCGACGAGGCAGAAGCTGCTTGACTGCCTCAGCGAGATGCTCAGCTCCTCGCCGTACCGCGACGTCAAGGTGATCGACGTCGCCCGCAAGGCCGGCACCTCTCCCGCGACCTTCTACCAGTACTTCCCGGACGTCGAGGGCGCCGTCCTGGAGATCGCGGAGCGCATGGCCAACGAGGGTGCGCAGTTGACCGCGTTGGTCGAGGGGCGCGCGTGGGTCGGCAAGGCCGGCTGGGCGGCCGCCGAGGAACTCGTCGAGGGATTCCTGGAGTTCTGGCGGCGCAACGACGCGATCCTGCGGGTCGTCGACCTGGGCGCGGCCGAGGGCGACAAGCGCTTCTACAAGATCCGCATGAAGATCCTCAACTCCGTCACCAACTCCCTGACGGAGTCGGTGAAGGAACTCCAGGCCAAGGGCAAGGTCGACAAGGACGTCAGCCCGGCCGCGATGGCCGGTTCGCTGGTCGCCATGCTGGCCGCGGTGGCCTCCCACCAGAAGGGTTTCCAGACCTGGGGCGTCAAGCAGGCCGAGCTCAAGCCGAACCTGGCGCTGCTCGTCCACCTGGGCATCACGGGCAAGAAGCCGACGAAGTGACGGCGGACCCTGACCGCAGGGCCCGCCGCCTTCACCCTCCCCATCGTGTTCACCAGCCCCGTGGTGTTCACCAGCCCCGTGGTGCGGGCGGCCCCGCTTCGCCCTGACGGACTTCCGCCGCGATCAGCGACGCTCCAGGCGGAACAACCGGATCTCGCGCTCGATGCGCGCCTGGTACGTCGCGTACGGCGGCCAGAACTTCAGCGCCGCCCGCCACGCCTCCGCGCGCTCCTCACCCGCCAGCAGGCGGGCGCGCACGGGGATGTCCTCGCCCTTCCAACTCACGTCCGCGTCCGGATTCTTCAGCAGGTTCCCGGTCCATGCCGGGTGTCCGGGGCGGCCGAAGTTCGAGCCGATCAGCAGCCAGGTCACGCCGTCCTGCTCCGGCATGCACGCGAGCGGCGTGACGCGCGGCTCGCCCGTCTTCGCTCCCTTGGCGGTCAGGATCACGCCGGGGAGCATCTGGGCGCTCAGGATGACCTTGCCGCGGGTCAGTTTGTGCACCGCCTTGTCCATGGCGGGGATGAAGTGCGGCGCGATCTTGGCGAACAGCAGGGTCGAGGAGACCTTCTGCATGAGCTTCACGCCGAAGTTGGCGTGGGAAGCGGTGCGGGGAGCGGTGTGGGGAGCTGCGTCGGCGTCGGCGTCAGAGCCGGAGTCGGCGTCGGGGGCGTCGGCCATCACGCGGCCACCTCCTTCTTCTCGTTCCGGGGGGCTGGGGTGAACAGGCCGGCCGCGTCCGCGGCGTGGGCGCGCAACTGTTGGACGGGGCCGAAGAGCAGCTCGTCGGCAGCCCCCCGCTTGAAGTACAGGTGGGCGTCGTGCTCCCAGGTGAAGCCGATGCCGCCGTGCAACTGGATCGCCTCGCCCGAGGTGATCCGCAGGGCCTCCAGGGCCTGGGCGAGGGCGAGTCCGCCCTGCGCCGGGTCCCAGGCCGCGTAATAGGCGGCGGAACGGGCCGCCTGGACCTGTACGTAGAGGTCGGCGAGGCGGTGCTTGACGGCCTGGAACGAGCCGATGGCCCGGCCGAACTGCTCGCGCTGGCGGACGTACTCCACGGTGCGGGCGAGCGCCTGTCCGGCCGCGCCGACCGCCTCGGCGGCCAGGACGGATGCGGCGGTGCGGCCGGTGCCGGCGAGCGCGGCGAGGACTCCGCCGGGGTCGTCCGGGCCTTCGCCCAGCACTTCGGCTTCCACGTCCCTCAGTTGGACGCGGCCCTGGGGGCGCGTCTCGTCCAGGGTCGCCTGCCGCGACCGGACGAGGCCGGGCGCGTCCTCCCGTACGAGGAAGAGCAGCGTGCGGCTGCGGGCGAAGCCTCCCGCGTGCGCGGCGACCAGCAGCAGCGAGGCGCTGTGCCCGTCGAGCACCTGGGCGACCTCCCCGTACAGGCGCCAGCCGCCGTCCACGGCTCGGGCCTGGACCCCGCCGGCGCGGCCGCCGCCCGCCCAGTCGCCTCCGGCGTTGTCCCCGGTCAGCGCGAGGGCGGTGCCCAGGGCCGGCCCGGGTACGGCGAGGGCGGCGGTGAGCCCGCCGGTCGCGAGCGACGGCAGCAGGGCTGCGCGCTGGGCCCCGGTACCCAGGGCGGCGATCAGCGGCGCGGCGAGCACGGCGGTGGCCAGCAGGGGCGAGGGCAGCAGCACCCGCCCGGTCTCCTCGCAGGCCAGGGCCAGGTCCGCGGGGGCGCAGCCGACGCCTCCGTACTCCTCGGCTACGGCGATGCCCGGCAGTCCGAGCTGCTGGGAGAGCTGCTGCCACAGCTCGCGGTCGTGTCCGGCGGCGGTGCGGACGGCGGCCTTGACCTCGTCCGGGCCGCAGCGTTTGCCCAGGATCTCGCGCAGGGTACGGCGCATCTCGTCCTGCTCCGCGGTGAAGGCGGCATCCATCGTCGGGCTCCTCCCCGTATCTGACGGGCCGTCATGTTAGGGCGGGTGGCGCCAGATGCACAGGGGGCGGCGGATCCCAGTGCGCGGGTCTTGCCGCGCGGGCTGGCACTGCGGGCTAAAACTGCGGGCTAGAACGGCGGACTAGAACTGACTGGCCGTCAGATGTACGGTCGGGCCATGCCTGGACCCATGCCCGGCCCCGTGAGCGGGCCCGCGACTCCGGTGGGGGCGTCGTTGTCGTCTTCGGTTTCGTCTTCGTTGTCGTCTTCGTCTTCGTCTTCGTCTTCGGTTTCGGTTTCGTCTTCGTTGCCTTCTTCGCCGTCGCCCGGGGGCCGTCGGCGTGTCGCCGTCGTCGGTGTGGCCCTGTCGGACTGCGGCCGGGTGGACGGTCCCACCCCGTACGCCCTGCACGCGCAGGCCGCCCGCCGGGCCCTGGCCGACTCGGGCCTCGACCGCTCGGTGATCGACGGCTTCGCCTCGGCCGGCCTCGGGATCCTCGCGCCGGTCGAGGTCGCCGAGTACCTCGGCCTGCGGCCCACCTGGGTCGACTCCACGTCGGTCGGGGGCTCCACCTGGGAGGTCATGGCCGCTCACGCGGCGGACGCCATCGCGGCCGGCCACGCCAACGCGGTGCTCCTCGTCTACGGCTCCACCGCGCGCGCCGACATCAAGGCCCGTCGCCGGACGTCGAACCTCTCCTTCGGCGCGCGGGGGCCGCTGCAGTTCGAAGTCCCTTACGGGCACACGCTGGTCTCCAAGTACGCGATGGCCGCGCGCCGCCACATGCACGAGTACGGCACCACGCTCGAGCAGCTCGCCGAGGTGGCCGTCCAGGCGCGGGCGAACGCCGCCACCAACCCGGACGCGATGTTCGGCGAGCCCATCACGGTCGACGACGTCCTGTCCTCCGGGATGATCGCGGACCCCTTCACGAAGCTGAACTGCTGCATCCGCTCGGACGGCGGGTGCGCGGTGCTGCTGGCGGCGGAGGACTACGTACCGGACACCGCGAAGGAACCGGTCTGGATCCTGGGCTCGGGCACCTCGGTGTCACACACCACCATGTCGGAATGGGAGGACTTCACGGTCTCCCCCGCGGCGGTGTCCGGCCGCCAGGCCTTCGCCCGCGCCGGGCTCACCCCGGCGGACGTGGACCTGGCCGAGATCTACGACGCGTTTACGTACATGACCTTGGTGACGCTGGAAGACCTCGGCTTCTGCGCCAAGGGCGAGGGCGGCGCCTTCGTCGAGAAGGGCCGGCTCCTCCGCGACGGCGAGCTTCCGGTCAATACGGACGGCGGCGGCCTGTCCGCCTGCCACCCCGGCATGCGCGGCCTGTTCCTCCTGGTCGAGGCCGTACGGCAGCTGCGCGGCGAGTCGGGCGAGGGCCAGGTCCTCAAGCGCGACGGAGCCCTCCCCCGCGTCGCCCTCGCCTCGGGCACGGGGGGATGGTTCTGCTCCTCGGGGACGGTCATCCTGGGACGGGACTGAGGGGTGGGGTGGGGGTGACCTTTGGGAAGTGGGGGTGGGGCACGTCGTGGGCTTGGGCTGCTGTCTTTTCAGGGGCGTTGACAGTCCCCGGTGGCGTCCCGGGAGTCCCCTAGCCTGAGGGCATGTCTACGACCAGCGATCACGGGCGTTCCGCGTCCGACCCGGACGAGTTTCACGCCGTCCTGCACTCCCTGCGCGTCTGGGACGGGCCGCTGCCCGTTTTCGACGTGGCCGCCGCGCCGGACGGGCCGCTGGCGCTGTTCCGGGAGTGGTTCACGCACGCCGCCAGGGCGGGACAGCCCGAGCCGCACACGATGAGCCTGGCGACGGTGGACGCGGACGGGCGGCCCGACGTGCGGACGCTGATGCTGCACGAGGCCGATGAGCGCGGCTGGCACTTCGCCTCGCACTCCACCAGTGCGAAGGGGCGGCAGCTGGCCGGGCGGCCGGAGGCCGCGCTGGGGTTCTACTGGCCCGCCGTGGCCCGCCAGATCCGGATCCGGGGCCGGGTCACGGCGTGCGACGCGGCGGAGAGCCGTGCCGACCTGGCGGTCCGCTCGCGCGGCGCGCTCGCGGCGGCGCTGACGGGCCGGCAGAGCGAGGTGCTGTCCTCTCCGGAGGAACTGGCCCGCGTATCGGAGGCCGCCTGGGAGCGGGCGGGTGCGGAGCCGGACGCCCCGGCTCCGACATGGACCCGGTACGTCCTCTCGCCGACCGAGGTCGAGTTCTTCCAGGGCGACGCCACCCGGCGCCACACCCGCCTCCAGTACACCCGTACCCCCGCCGCCGCCTGGGCCCGCCACCTCCTGTGGCCCTGACCCCGGGGCGCCGGGGCGGGGGTCAGGCGGCAGGGGTGAAGACCGCCGTCCAGATGCCTTGCGCCGCCTCGCGGAAGGTCACCGACAGGGGCATGCCGATGCGCAGGGCGGCCTCCTCGCAGTCCACGACCTCGGTCATCATCCGGGGCCCCTCGGCCAGGTCGACCACCGCCGCCACGTACGGCGTGCGCCGGTCGAACGGGGGAAGGTCGTTGCGGTGGATCACCGACCACGTGTACAGCGCGGCCCGGCCGCTCGCCGTCTCCCACGTCACCCGGTCCTCCCCGGCCCAGCACACCGGGCAGAACTCCCGCGGGTAGTGGTGCGCCTTCCCGCACTCTCCACAGCGCCGCAGCAGCAGCCGGCCCCGGGACGCCGCGTCCCAGTAGGGCCGGGTGAAGTCGTCGATCTCCGGCAGGTCGAACCGCGCACCGGTCGTCCCCGCCGTCACACTCGTGTCGCTCACCACGCCACTCCGCTCCTTCGTCGGGCGCGTCGATGGAGCAACGCTCCTGACGCACCGTCAGTTCAGCGGATCGCGGCCCGTCCCACAAGAGCCCCGTGATCGATCCGCAATCGATTCCCTCCTCGTCCGAGACCCACCGGCTCCGTGGGTCGATACGCTCACACCTCATGCCCGGAGTCCCCGCAGCACTCGACATGTCCACCCAGCCCCGCCCGGTCTACGTGATCGGCGCCGGTCCCGGCGGCCTCGCCGTCGCCGCCGCGCTGCGCGCGCGGGGGGTCCGCACGGTGGTCGTGGAGAAGTCGGAAGCCGTCGGCGCCTCCTGGCGGCGGCACTACGACCGGCTCCACCTGCACACCACGCGCCGCCTGTCCGCGCTCCCCGGCCTCGGCATGCCGCGACGCTTCGGACGCTGGGTCGCGCGTGACAACGTCGTGCGGTACCTGGAGAAGTACGCCGAGTTCCACGAGCTGGAGCTCGCCACCGGCATCGAGGTGACCCGGATCGAGCGCTCCACCGACGGCGCGGGCTGGACCCTGCACGCCTCGGGCGGCCGGACTCTGGCCGCCGGGGCGGTGGTGGTCGCCACCGGGTTCAACCACACGCCCGTCATCCCCGACTGGCCCGGCCGGGAGGAGTACGCGGGAGACCTCGCGCACGCCGCCGACTACCGCAACCCCGCCCCCTACGCCGGCCGCGACGTCCTCGTCGTCGGCGTCGGCAACACCGGCGCGGAGATCGCGGTCGACCTCGCCGAGGGCGGCGCCGCCCGGGTCCGGCTGGCCGTGCGCACGGCGCCGCACATCCTGCGCCGCTCCACCGCCGGCTGGCCGGCCCAGCGCACGGGGATCCTCGTACGCAGGCTCCCGGTCGCCCTCGTCGACCGGCTCGGCGCGATCGTCGGCAGGATCTCCGTCCCGGACCTGTCGCCGTACGGGCTCCCGCGCCCCACCGCAGGCCTGTACAGCAGGGTGAAGCAGGGCGCGATCCCCGTCCAGGACGTCGGTCTGATCGACGCGGTCCGCGCCGGGCGCGTGGAACCGGTCGCCGCGGTCGCCTCCTTCGACGGTGCCGAGGTGGTCCTCGCGGACGGCTCCCGCATCACCCCGGACGCGGTGATCGCGGCCACCGGCTACCGCCGTGCGCTGGAGGAGCTGGTCGGCGACCTCGCGGTACTGGACGGCCGCGGCCGTCCCCGCGTGCACGGCGCCCGAACCCCGGCCGAGGCCCCCGACCTCTACTTCACCGGCTTCACCAACCCCATCAGCGGCAACTTCCGCGAACTGTCCCTGGACGCCGAGAAGATCGCCAGGGCGGTCGCCCGCACTCTCCGGACGCGGCACTAGCGGCACAAGGCCGTCCCTTTCGGATCGTGTCGGTCCTGCCCGCGGTGCCCGGCGCGTCCGTGGCGAGGCACCGCACGGTGGCGTGCGACCTCGGCCGAATACCGGTCTGGACCTCCCCAGGGGTGATCTGAGACCGTTCCTGGACATCTGACGGTGTTCCACACACCACCTCCACCACCTTTCCTGCGCATCCCTGTTCCTGACGACGCGTCAGTTCAGTAATCTGACTACGCGTCAGTTATCGAGGTTCATCGAGCAGGAGCGGGCGGAACGATGCTTGGATCTACTCACGGCACCCTCACCACCGACTTCCGCGCACGCGTCGAGGCCTGCGGGGAGAGCCCCAGGACGGCCGTCCACTCCACGGCGGCGCCATCCGCCGAGGACACGGTCGCGCTGGACGTCAGCGGTCGACCCCTGCACGCCGACGCTCCCGACCTGGACCGGTTCTTCCGGCCCGAGTCCGTGGCGGTCATCGGCGCCTCGGACGCCGACGGCAGACCGAACACGGGCATCACCCGGCAGCTCATCGCCTGGGCCGAACGCGTCGGGGCCCGGCTCCACCCCGTCCACCCCACCCGCAGCAGCGTCTTCGGGCTGCCCTGCCACGCCTCCGTGGCCGATCTCCCCGAACAGGTGGACCTCGCCGTCCTCCTCGTCGCCGACCCGCTGCCCGTCGTCGAGCAACTGGCTGAGGCGAAGGTGAAGTTCGCCGTCGCCTTCGCCTCCGGGTTCGCCGAGACCGGCAACGAGGGCGCCGCCGCCCAGGCCCGCCTCGGCGCGGCCGTCCGGCGCTCGGGCCTGCGCCTGCTCGGCCCCAACACGAACCTCAACGCCTTCGAGGAGTTCCGCGACGACCTCGACGGCCCGGCCATCGCGCTCATCACCCAGTCCGGCCACCAGGGCCGGCCCGTCTACACCCTCCAGGAGCTGGGCATCCGGCTCTCCCACTGGGCCCCCACGGGCAACGAGGCGGACCTGGAGACCTCCGACTTCATCTCCTACTTCGCCGAGCAGCCCGAGGTCGGAGCCATCGCCTGCTACGTGGAGGGCCTCAAGGACGGCCGGCAGTTCCTCCTCGCCGCCGACCGGGCCGCGCGCAACGGCGTACCCGTCATCGCCGTCAAGGTCGGCCGCACCGAGACCGGCGCCCGGATGGCCGCCTCCCACACGGGGAAGCTGACCGGCGCGGACACCGTCGTGGACGCCGCCATGCGGCAGTTCGGCGTCATCCGGGTGGACGGACTGGACGAACTCCAGGACACCGCGGCCCTGTTGGCCCGCGCACGCAAGCCGCTCGCCGACGGGGTCGTCGTGTACTCCATCTCCGGCGGCACCGGCGCGCACTTCTCCGACCTGGCGACCGAGGCGGGGCTCAGCATCCCGACGCTCTCCCAGGCCAAGCAGGACGAGCTCCACCAGTGGATCCCGGAGTACCTGGGCGTCTCCAATCCCGTGGACAACGGCGGCCACCCCGTCGGCGACTGGCGCGGCCGCAAGATCATCGACGCGATCCTCGCGGACCCCTCCGTAGGGGTCCTGATCTGCCCGATCACCGGGCCCTTCCCGCCCATGAGCGACAAGCTCGCGCAGGACCTGGTGGACGCGGCCGAGCGGACCGACAAGCTGATCTGCGTGATCTGGGGCTCGCCGGTCGGCACCGAGGAGGCCTACCGCACCACGCTCCTCGGATCCTCCCGCGTGGCGACCTTCCGTACCTTCGGCAACTGCATCACCGCCGTCCGCGCCTACCTCGGCCACCACCGCTTCACCGCCGCCTACCGCTCCCCCTTCGACGACGCCCCGCGCACCCTGTCACCGTCCTTCCGCAAGGCGCAGGCGCTGATGCGCCCGGGCCAGCAGCTCAGCGAGCACGCGGCGAAGCAGCTCCTGCGCGCCTACGGGATACGAGTGCCCCGGGAGCAGCTGGTGACCAGCGCGGCGGCCGCCGTACGGGCGGCCGGACTGGTCGGCTACCCGGTGGTCATGAAGGCCTCGGGCCCCCAGCTCGCGCACAAGACGGAGCTGGGTCTGGTGAAGATCGGCCTGACCTCGGCGAGCCAGATCCGCGACGCCTACCGGGAGCTGACGGACATCGCACGCTACGAGGACGTCCCGCTGGACGGGATCCTCGTCTGCCAGATGGTGGAGCGCGGCGTCGAAATGGTCGTCGGGGTCACGCGGGACGACCTCTTCGGCCCGACGGTGACCGTGGGCCTGGGCGGCGTACTCGTGGAGGTGCTGCACGACGCGGCGGTACGGGTGCCGCCGTTCGGCGAGGACCAGGCCCGGGCGATGCTGACGGAGCTGCGCGGGCACGCACTGCTGGAAGGCGTACGGGGGGCCCCGCCGGCGGACGTCGACGCGCTGGTGGAAGTCATCCTGCGGGTGCAGCGGATGGCGTTGGAGCTGGGCGACGAGCTCTCCGAGTTGGACGTCAACCCGCTGATGGTGCTGCCGCGCGGACAGGGGGCGGTGGCGCTGGACGCGCTGGCCATCTGCCGCTGACGGCTCCGGCCCCGCGCCGTCCCAGGCGCGGGGCCGGGACCGGCCCCGCGGCCGGCACGTGCCCGGCACGCCCCACCCTCCCCCGAAAGGCAGTTCCACCATGGCCCCCACTCCCGAGGACGAAGTCCTCCACCGCATCGACAACGGCGTCTCGTGGATCACGCTCAACCGTCCCGAGGCCATGAACGCCGTCACCTGGGACCAGCGCGAGCGGGTCATCGCGCTGCTCGCCGAGGCCTCCGCCGACCCCGGCGTGCGGGCCGTCGTCGTCACCGCCACCGGCAAGGGCTTCTGCGCGGGCGCCGACCTGCGCGGGGCGCCGGCCACGGCGGAACGCGTCGCGGGCGACGTGGCCCGCATGATCCGGCTCGGCGCCCAGCGGCTGATCACCGCCGTGCTCGACTGCGAGAAACCGGTCGTCGCCGCCGTGAACGGCACGGCGGCCGGCATCGGCGCGCACCTCGCGCTCGCCTGCGATCTGGTCATCGCCGCGGAACCGGCCCGCTTCATCGAGGTGTTCGTCCGCCGCGGCCTGGTACCGGACGGCGGGGGCGCGTACCTCCTCCCCCGCCTCGTCGGCCCGCAGAAGGCGAAGGAGCTGATGTTCTTCGGCGACGCCGTGCCGGCGGCCGAGGCCGAACGCCTCGGCCTGGTCAACAAGGTCGTCCCGGCCGAGGCGCTGGAGGACACCGCCCGGGAGTGGGCCGAGCGCCTCGCGCAGGGCCCCACCCGTGCCCTCGCCATGACCAAGCAGCTGGTCAACGCCTCGCTGGACGGCGACCGGGCGGCTGCCCTGGCCGCCGAGGCCACCGCCCAGGAACTCAACATGACCACGGCCGACGCGAACGAGGGAGTGGCCAGCTTCGTGGAGCGGCGCACGCCCAAGTACCTCGGACGCTAGTGCTGTGACCGGTTCACCCTTCCGGTCAAGGCACGAGACCCTGTCGTCGCACCGGCACCCGGCCCGCGGCGGCCTCACATCCGCGGGTCCGGCGTGAGCAGCGCGAACACCGCGCCCGCCGGGTCCGCGGTCCACGCCATCCGGCCGACCTCCGGCACGTCGGCGGCCGGCATCAGCACCGAGCCGCCGCTGCCCCGGATCGCGGCGACGGTGGCGTCCACGTCGGCTACGTGGAAGTACGGTACCCAGCGCGGCACTTCGTTCGATCCGGCGCCCGCCCCCTCGCCCTGCGGCGCGACGCCGCCGAAGGAGGCCTCCTCCTGGTCCCCGTCGGCGGTGCTCAGCACGCGGTAGGTCATCCCGGGCGCCTGCATCTCGGCGGAGCGCCATCCGAACAGGCCGCCGTAGAAGGCGATGCCGGCGACCGGGTCGGGTACGTGCAGCTCCGCCCACACCAGGGTGTTCACGGCGGAGGCCAGGTCCAGCCCGGCGGTCTTCCCGGGCTGCCAGCAGGCGAACTCCGCGCCCTGCGGGTCGGTGAACTGCGCGAGCACGCCCTCGCCCATGACGTCCGTCGGCTCCACGCGCACCGTTCCGCCGCCCGCCTTGACGGCCTCCGTCGTGGCCTGGACGTCCGGCGTGCAGAAGTGCAGCATCCAGGCGGAGGAGGCGCCCTCCTCGGTGAGGGGCCCGAGCGCGGCGACCGTCTTCCCGCCGATCTGGAAGAAGCCGTAGCCACCCGCCTCCGGCCCGAGGGCGAGGAAGTCCCAGCCGAAGACGCCGGTGTAGAAGGAGAGGGCCGTTCCGGTGTCGGGGCTCGCGAGGTCGAGCCAGTTGGGCGATCCGGTACGGAAGTCGGTGCCGAGCATGAGCGTTCTCCCTGGGTCGGGTCCGTGCGGTCGGTCGGTGGTCCGTCACGCGGTCCCCGCCACGATGCCGAGCGGGCACCGGGCCCGCGGGCTGCGTGCCCCCGCACGGTCCTGGTTTCACCCTGACGGCCCCCACGGCCGCCCCTCCGCTCGACGCGGGCCCTGCACCGCCCTTCCCATCTGACGCTCCGTCAGCTTCAATCGGTCGTGTGATGGGACACGCAGGGATGGCGGCCACCGTCGTCCGATACCTCAGATCCGCCGGCTCCCCCACCTCCGCCGCGGCGGAGCCGGAGCCGGGGCCCGGCCATGTCGACCCGACCCCGCGCCCCGCCCTGCGGGCCGTCGGCGAGGACGAACGCGCACCCGTCAGCCCGGCCGAGTTCCGGGCCGTACTGGGGAACTTCGCCAGCGGGGTCACGATCATCACCGCCCCGCCCGGCACGGACGACGAGGGCCCGGCCGGCTTCGCCTGCCAGTCCTTCGCCTCCCTCTCCCTCGACCCGCCGCTGGTCACCTTCATGGTGGCCCGTACGTCGACCACCTGGCCCCGCATCGCGCGCGCCGGGGTGTTCTGCGTCAACATCCTCGGCGCCGAACAGGGCGCGCTGTGCCGGGCGTTCGCCGTCAGCGGCGCCGACAAGTTCGCCGGGGTCGCGCACACGCCCGCCCCCGCCACCGGATCACCGCAGCTCGACGCGGTCCCGGCGTGGATCGACTGCCGGATCCACGCCGTGCACACGGGCGGGGACCACCTCATCGTCGTCGGCAAGGTCGAGGCCATGGGCGCCGCCGGCGAAGGCGGTCCGCTCCTCTTCCACAAGGGACGCTTCGGACGCTTCGCCGACTGACGGGCGTCCCGGGCTACCCCGCGCGGCCGTGCCGGCCCGTCGCCCGGCGCCCCGGAGCGAGGACGAAACAACACAATGCGAACGCTCGCGAGGCACACGCCCGACTCCCCCCGAGGCGTCTGAATTCCCTCCCGGACACTCCGTTCGCGCGATGTTCCACCACCCGTAAAGCTTCAGTTTCGGCCTCCCCGATCCCCTCCCGGACCAGTACCGCTCCTACCCGGAACCCTCTAGTCTCTTCCTCATGCGTGCCCTCTGCCTGGGGGTTTGCGCGTACGACTGGTGGGGGACATGGCGGAGCAAAACGATACGAAGGTGAGGTTCAATCTCCTTGGCTCATTGGAGGGCTGGTCCGGTGGAAACCGGCTGAGACTTGGCGGCCCCATCCAGGAAAGAGTGCTTGCCACTTTGCTTCTGGAACCGGGCCGCGTCGTTCCCGTGGCCCGGCTCGTGGAAGCCGCCTGGGAGGACGAATCCCCCATCACCGCCTCGCACCAGATCCGCAAGGCGGTCGCCGACCTCCGTCGGCGGATACCCGGCGGAAGCGACCTCATCGCCACCGACGGACCCGGCTACCGGGCCGTCCTGGAAGACGGGCAGCTCGACCTCTCCCTCTTCCAGCTGCACACCCGGCTGGCCCGCGAGGCACTGGCCGCCGGACGCTCCTCGGACGCCGAGACCGCACTGCGCACCGCGCTGGGACTGTGGCGGGGGCCCGTCCTGGCCGGCGCCGGCGGACCGGTCGTCGAAGCCGCGGCCACCGCTCTGGAAGAGCGCAGGCTGACCGCCGCCGAACAGCTCTACCAGCTCCGCCTGGACCACGGCGAGAGCGCCGAACTCGTCGGGGACCTGCGCGAACTGGTCGACTCCCACCCACTGCGGGAGACCCTGCGCGGCCACCTGATGCTGGCCCTGTACCGCTCGGGACGCCAGGCCGAGGCCCTGGAGGAGTTCGGCCGGGTCCGCGAGCTCCTCGTCGAGGAGCTCGGCGTCGACCCCGGCCCCCGGCTCGGCCGGCTCCACGAGGGCATCCTGCGGGACAGCCCGGAACTCGCGGCCCCCAGAGCCCCGGACCGGCCCGCGCCGGCCGCCGCCCGGGCCTCCTCCCCCGCGCCCGCCCGGGCCGGGGCCGCCGGCTCCACCGCCCCGGCCTCCGGCTCCGGCCCCGCCGCGCCGGCACCGGCCGCGGCCGCCTCCGCCCGCAAGGCCACCGGGGCGACCGGGGCCGGCGTCACGCCCTGCACCCTTCCGTACGACCTCTCCGACTTCAGCGGCCGCAGCCGGGAGCTGGGCTCCCTGCTGGCCGCCGCGGGCAGCGCGCACGCGGACGGTCCGGACGGCGCCGACGCCCGCACCCGGATCGTCGCCGTCGACGGCATGGGCGGCACCGGCAAGACCGCACTGGCGGTCCGCGTCGCGCACCAGCTCGCCGAGCAGTATCCCGACGGCCAGCTCCACGTCGACCTGCGCGGCTACACCCCGGGCGAGCAGCCACTCCAGCCCGGCTCGGTGATCGCGGGTCTGCTGCGCACCCTCGGTGTGCCCGGCGAGCGGATCCCCGAGGACCCGGCCGGGCGCGCCGCCCTATGGCGGGCCACCCTGGTCGGCCGGCGGCTGCTCCTCCTCTTCGACAACGCCTGCGACGCCGCCCAGGTGCATCCGTTGCTCCCCGCCTCGCCCGGCTGCCTCGTCCTGGTCACCAGCCGGGCCCGGCTGGTCGAGCTCGACGGCGCGCAGTGGATCTCGATCGGGGTGATGTCCCCCGAGGACAGCATGGCGCTGGTCACCGAGACCCTGGGCCGGGAGCGCACCGAGCGGGAACCCGGGGCCGCCCGGTCGCTGGCCGCCCTGTGCGGCCACCTGCCGCTGGCCCTGCGCATCGCCACCGCCCGGCTGCGCAACCGCTCGCGGTGGACCGTGCAGCACCTGGTGGACCGTCTGGGCGACGAGACCCGGCTGCTGGACGAGCTGAGCTCGGGCGAACGCAGCGTCGCCGCCACCCTGCGGCTCTCGTACCAGGCGATGGACGAGGAACACCGCGACGCCTTCCGGCTCCTGAGCCTGCACCCGGGCACCGACATCGACCTCCACGCGGCGGCCGCCCTGCTCGCCACGGACACCCGCGTCGCGGAGGACCTCCTCGAGGACCTCCTGGACATGCACCTGGTCCAGCAGCACGAGCTGGGCTACTACGCCTTCCACGACCTGGTGCGCAGCTTCGCGCAGAGCCTGCGCAACACGGAGACGGCGGCGGACGACACGGCGGCGGTGGAACGGCTGCTGGACTACTTCTACGCGGCCACGGAGGCGGCGTGCGCGGCGCTGTTCCCCGCGCGGTCACCGTACGAGACGGGCCTGAGGGACACGCCGGCGACGCTCCCCCCGCTGGCGGGCGCCGAGGCGGCCACCGCCTGGTTCGACCGCGAGGCCGGCGCGGTGGCCGCGGCCCTCTCCCTCGCGGAGACCTGGGGCTTCCTGCGGCACGTCGTGTACACGACGCGCAACCTGGCCTTCTTCCTGAACATGCGCACCTACATGGAGCAGTACCGCCGCGTGGGCGAGATGGCGATCGCGGCGGCCCGTCGGCTGGGCGACGTACAGGGACTGCGGATCAGCCTGACCAACCAGGTGGTCCCGCTGTGGAAACTCGGCTGGCTCCGTGAGGGCATCACCCTCACGGAGGAGGCGCTCGCGCTCGCGCGCGCGGAGGGCGAGCGCATCGGGGAGGGCAGCTGCCTGGAGATGCTCGGGCTGTTGCACAGCAGCCTCGGCGAGCTCTCCGAGGGGCTGCGCTACCAGGAACTGGCCGTGGAGGTGCACCAGGAGACCGGGGACGTCCAGGCCGCACTGCACCTGATGTGCTCGGTGAGCACCACCTACGGGTCGCTGGGTCGCCCGAAGGACGCGCTCGGGGCGGCGCAGCGGGCCGTGGAGCTCGCGCGCGAGGTGAGCAGCCTGGACGGCGAGGTCGCCGCGCGCAACGACCTCGCGAGCGCGCTGCTGGCTCTGGGGCGCGTGTCGGAGGCCGAGGAGTGCCTGGTCCGGGCGCTGCAGTTCGTCGACGAATCGCGGCAGCCCGACAACCTCGCGGTGACCTTCGCCCTGATGGCGCACGTCCGCCACCTTCTCGGCGAGGCCGGGGAGGCGCGGCGGTGCGAGGAGCAGGCGATGGAGCTGGTCCGGCGCCGCGCGTCACCGGCCCGGCAGATGAAGGTCGAGCGGCTCGTCGGCACCCTGCGGCTGGACCGCGGCGAGCACGCCCTCGCGCTGGAGCTGTTCGAGGGCGTGCACCGCCGCGCGTCCGCGGCGGAGTACCGGATGGAGGAGGCCCGTGCCCTCGCCGGGATCGCGCAGGCCTCCGCCGCGCTGGGGGACGGAGTACGGGCCGGGGAGTACCGGAGGCGGTCCGAGGCGCTGTTCGACTCGATGGGTGTGCCGCAGGACGCGCGCGACCCGCGCTGACCTGCCCGGCCCCGCGGTGGTGTACGACGGCGGCCCGCCCCGGACAGGGGCGGGCCGCCGTGCGTCGTGGTGCCGGGCGCCGCTTCCGGACGCCGGGCGCCGGGCGCCGGTGTCAGGCGCCTGGGCGTCGGTGTCAGACGCCGGGAGAGGGGGCGGGCGACGGGTTGCGCGGGCCGACGTCCTCGGCCTGCACCGACGGCTGCTTACCGGAATTGGATTCCAGGTCTCCGCTTACGCCGAGCACGACCGTCAGGCCCAGCGCGATGATTCCGGCGATTCCGACGATTCCGGCCAGCTTGGTGCGCATTTCTTTTTCCCCGCCCCTTGTTTTGTGAAGTCGTGCGTTCCGCTCTCGACACATCAGAGGTTCCCCGGGACCGTTCCCCAACGGTTCCCCCTCCGATACCACGCACGGACAGTACAACGGGAACTAGGCGGGATCCAGGGCTAGTCCACGTTTCGAAGGCGGGATATCCGGTTGGCCGACAATGCGTCAACCCACCACGATCTCTGTCTCAAAATGTCCCCCCAAAGCCCGCAGACGTTTCTCGCATTCCGACCGAGTAGGGGCCGAAAGCACCGCAACCGCAAGGAAATCGCAGGCGTCGACGGGATCCCCGATCACCTCTCCCGGTTCCGCGAAGACTCCGTAGAACTCGACCCACGGCTCCTCGGGTGTGGTGGGAATTGCGCGGACCGTTCCCATCCGTTTCCTCATCAGGACCTGGCCCGCCATGCGGACCGGTTCCAGCCGCCCGCCCGACCGCGCGCGGGCCTCCACCGCCGGCAGCCGCAGGCCCACGTGGGCGCGCGCCGCCAGCTCCACCGGATGCACCCCGAAGACCGCGCCCAGCACGTCCTGGACGCGGCCGCCCGCGGGCCGGGCCGTGATCTCGCAGAGCACCAGCCGGTCGTCGGGCGTGTGGAACACCTTCGCGTGGAAGGCGTGGTCCGCGGGCCCTTCCAGCGCCCCGAGGGCATCCTCGACCAGCGTCAGCAGCCGCGGGGTCAGCGGGTCGGAGGGGTCCAGGGTGAGGTCCACGAGCGCCCCGCCGCCGCTCCGGAAGGAACCCGGGTCGTCCGCGTACCGCGAGGGCCAGGCCATCACCGTGCGGCCGCCCGCCACCACCCCGTCCACGTGACAGGTCCGGCCCGCCACGAACGCCTCCACCAGCAGGTCCTCGCGCGGCCCGGCGGCGGGTGCGAAGGCCTCGGCGAGGTACCGCTCCAGTTCCTCCCCGGTCCGCACGATCCGCGGGCCGGCCGGCCCGGCCGGGCCCGTGCCGGAGCCGGGGCCGTCGAGGTCCGTGAAGAGCAGCGGCAGGCCGTGCACGGCCCCGAAGGCCCGCACCTCGGCCGCGGTCCCCGCCGGCGCGTGCGGGGCGACCTCGAGGCCCGCCGCCGCCAGCTTCCGCTTCATCAGGACCCTGTCCCTGAACGACGCCAGTCCGGCGGGCAGCTGGCCCGGCAGGCCGAACTTCTCGCGGAGCGCGGCGGCACGGTGCAGATCGGCCTCGTGGTGGGCGATGACGTGTGTGACCTGGTATTCGTAGGCCAGATCCCGGGCCAGCCGGTCGACGAGCTCCCCGTCCTCGAAGGTGTCGACGATCTCCAGGTGCCGGTAGCCGCCGAGGCCGGTCGGCAGCTGCTCGCCGCCCGCCGCGATGGCGTCGCGGGCCGCGATCATGACCACGCCGCCGTCGAAGTCCGACAGCCACCGGTCGTACGGGAACGGATCGAGCGGGAACCGGTGCAGGACGAGCGCGGTCATGCCGGCACGACCGGCGCCTGGCCCGAGGCCGGGGCCCGGCCTGCGGGGGTGCCGCCCCAGCCGGTGTCTTCGGCCATCGGCAGGGCATCGGCGGGCACGTTGTTCGTGGTCATCGCAGGGCCTCCTTCTGGGCGGGGGTGGATGTGGCGCTGCGCGAGGAGGGGTGGGCCGCGGGGGTCCGCCCGACGGTGCCCGCCCCCACGCGCAGGGGAGCCCGGTCGCCGCCGAGGCGGGTCCGGCACTCCCGGATGCGCGGTCCGGTCCTGGTGAGGACCACTTCTGTGTGCGCGGGGCCGAACTCGTGGCCGGCGAGGTCGAGCAGGGCGGCGACGGTGGCGCGGATCGCACCCTCCTCGACCTCCCCGAGCGGTGCCGGGCCGGCGACGGACTCGGTCGTTACGGTGGTTCCTGTGATTCCTGTGGGCTCGATCGGTACGGCCGGCCCGGTCGTCCCGCCCGTTCCTGCCGTGCCTGCCGTTCCCGCCGTGCCGCCCTCGGTCGGCGCACAGGTGGAGCAGGTGGCGCCGTACGGGCCGCCGAGCGCCTCCTTGGCGGTGATCCCGGCGACCAGGTGCATGCCGTCGACGGTCAGGGTCTCGACGCTGAACTCCGGGCCTTCGAGGAAGTCCTCCACCGTGAAGGGCCCTTCGAGCGCGGCGGCTCCGGCGGACCCGGCCGGCTCCGCCCACCGTGCGAGGTCGGCGTCCGTACGGACCAGGGCGACCCCCTGCCCGGCGGGCGAGTTGACCGGGGTGACGACGGCCGGCAGGCCGAACTCCCTGAGGAGCAGGCCGACTTCACCATACGTCGCGGCTTCCCGGACGCGAACGACGGAAACGCCGTTGCGGTTGAGCAGCCGGCTCATCGCGTTCCGGTCGTTGAGCAGCCGGACGGACTCCGCGCCCCTCCCCGACCGGCCCAGCGCCTTCGCCTCGGCCTCGGCCCCGGCTCCGGCGGGCACCGGGGCCGGGCCTGCGCCGCCGCCCAGGTGAAGGACGTGCTGAACGTGGTGCTCTTCGGCCATCCGGGCCACCAGGGCGAGCAGCGCGGCCTCGTCGTCGAAGTCGGCCAGGGCCAGCTCCTCGGAATGGGCCGCGACCAGGTCGAGGTAGGCGGCCGGGCGCAGCTTGGGATCCCAGATCGACCAGACCCGGAAGCCCGCTTCCACGGCCTTGCGGACGAGTTCCTCGTACGGCATCACCATCAGCAGCCGGCCCGTACAGCTGGGGCCGGTCACGACGCGCTTCCGGCGGTGGTCTGCGGCATGTCGGGATTCCTCCGGGAAGCGGCGGCCACGGGCCGGGGGTCGCGGCGGGCGTACCAGGAGACGGCCCGCGCGGTCGTGCGCACGACGCGCAGGCGCAGGCGCAGCCGCCGACCCGCGGCCTCGCGGCCGCCGCGCACCGGCGGACCGTCCGTCTCCGCCACCACCGTCACCACCGTCACGTCCCGTTTCCTCTCAGACGAGCACTGCGACGCGATGGCCGACCGCGTCGGCGGCGTCGACCCCGTCCGCGGCCTCGGGCTCGTCCACGGCGTCGAGTTCGGCGAATTCGGCGAGCGCGGCCAGGACCAGGCCCTCGAGCCGGGCCACGAGCTCCGGATCGGTGTAGCGGCCGTCCTCGACGGCCAGGGACCCCGTACCGCCCACGGCGACCGGCTCGCGTTCGACGACCCGCGCGCCACAGCGGCCGAGTACGCCGATCAGCCCGGGCTGGGCGTCGATCGCACCGCGCGCGCCGGGGGAGGCGCTGGTCACGGCCGTCACCTTGCCGGCCAGCGGGCTCGCCCCGCAGCCCGCCCGGGAGAGCCAGTCCAGCGCGTTCTTCAGCACGCCGGGCATCTCGCCGTTGTACGAGGGGGTGCTGATGAAGAGCACGTCCGCCCCGGCGACCGCCTTCTTGGCGTCGCGCACGGCCGGCGAGCCGCCGGCCCGTTCCAGGGAGGTCTCGTAGAACGGCAGGTCCGCGATGGGGAGCCACTCGGCCTCGTGGGCGCCGGGCAGACCCGCCAGGAGGTGCCGCACGGTCGCCAGTACGGTGCCGTTCACCGACTCCCGGCTCGTACTTCCGGATACCAGGACGAACTTGGCCATGAGACCCCCATCTCTCCCGGCCGCCCGGTCGGCAGCCCTTCTCCTGACAGAGACTCCCTCCCGCCGTTCCCGAACCCCTCCCGCTCCGTTCCCGCCACCGGCCACCGGCCACGGGCCACGGGCGGACGGACGGGGGCACACGGAAGCGGGGTCCCGGCCGTGGAACGGCCGGGACCCCGCCCGCACGCGGACCGCCCTGACGCCGGCCGTCTCAGAAGGTGAGCACCCCGCGCGCCACCCGCCCGTGGTGCGCGTCGTCCACGGCCTTGGCGAAGTCCTCGACCGGGTAGACCTCCGTCACCAGCTCGTCCAGCAGGAGCTTGCCCTGCCGGTAGAGCTCGGCGTAGAGCGCGATGTCCCGCTGCGGGCGCGAGGAACCGTACCGGCATCCCATGATCGCCTTGTCCAGGTACAGGGACGAGACCTGGAAGGAGGCCTCCTGCGTGAAGCCGGGCACGCCGAGCAGGATCGCCTGTCCGTGCCGGTCCAGCAGGTCGATGGCCTGCCGGATCAGCTTGACGTTGCCCACGCACTCGAAGGCGTGGTCCGCGCCGGTCGGCAGGATCTCCTTCACGGCCGCCGAGGAGTCGGGCACGGCCGAGGCGTCGATGAAGTGCGTGGCGCCGAACCGGCGGGCCACCGCCTCCTTCGCCGGGTTGGCGTCCACGGCCACGATGGTCGTCGCGCCCGCGATCCGGGCGCCCTGGAGCACGTTCAGCCCGATGCCGCCCGTGCCGATGACGACCACCGTCTCGCCCCGGTCCACCTTCGCCCGGTTCAGTACGGCGCCCACGCCCGTCAGCACCCCGCAGCCGATCAGCGCCGCCGAGGCCGGCGGAATGTCCCGGGGGATCTTCACCGCCTGGACGGCCTTGACGACGGTCCGCTCGGCGAAGGCGGAGTTGGAGGCGAACTGGAAGACCGGTTCCCCGCCCCGGGAGAACGGCTGTCCCGGCCTGCCGATCGCCTTGCGGCACATGGTCGGCCGCCCGCGGTCGCAGTCGGCGCAGGCCCCGCAGTTGGCGAGCGTGGAGAGGGAGACGTGGTCCCCGGGTGCCACGTGCGTCACGCCGGACCCGATCGCCTCGACCACACCCGCGCCCTCGTGCCCGAGCACCACCGGCGGCGGGAACGGGATCGTCCCGTCGATCACCGACAGGTCGCTGTGGCACAGCCCGGCCGCGGAGATCGCCACCAGCACCTCGCCCGGCCCCGGATCACGAACCTCCAGGTCGTCGACCACCTGGGCCTGCTTGCCGTCGAACACGACGCCTCTCACCTGGACTCCTTAGGCAGGCCGAGCACGCGCTCGGCGATGATGTTGCGCTGGATCTCGTCCGAGCCGCCGTAGATCGTGTCGGCGCGGGTGAACAGGAACAGCCGCTGCTCCTCGTCGAGTCCGAGTTCGTACGGGGTGTCCCGCGCCCAGTCGCCCGGCCCGGCCGTGGCGGCCGCGCCCCGGACCGCCACCGCCAGCTCGCCGAGCCGCCGGTGCCAGCCGCCCCAGAGCAGCTTCGCCACGCTCGGCGCGCCCTGATCCCCGCCGCCCGCGTTCCCGGACGGGTGCGCGGACGGGTGCGCGGACGGACCCGGGGGCGGAGCCGGGGACCCCAGGGTCCGCAGCGCGTTCCACCGCATCGTGCGCAACTCGGCCCACTGCCGTACGAGGCGTTCGCGCAGCACCGGATCACCCGCGCCCGCGCCCACGTAGGAGGCGACCACCCGTTCCAGTTCGGCCGCGAAGCCGATCTGCTGGACGAGCGTGGAGACGCCCCGCTCCAGCGCGAGCAGCCCCATGGCCACGGTCCAGCCGTTTCCCTCCCCGCCCACGACCTCGGCGGCGACGGCTCCGTCGAAGAACACCTCGTTGAACTCGGAGGTCCCCGACATCTGCCGGATCGGCCGGACCTCGACCTTCCCCGGCTGGTCCATCCGTACGAGGAGGAAGGACAGTCCCCGGTGGCGCTTCGCGCCGGGCTCCGTGCGGGCCAGGACGAAGCACCAGTCGGCGTCCCGCGCGAGGGAGGTCCAGATCTTCTGCCCGGTGACGCGCAGCAGCCCGTCCGCCCGATCCGCCACCGCCGTGGTGCGGATGCCCGCGAGGTCGGATCCCGCGCCGGGTTCGGAGTACCCCTGGCACCACAGTTCCTCGCCGCGGGCGATGGCGGGGAGGAAGCGGGCCCGCTGCTCCGGGGAGCCGTAGGCGATCAGTGTCGGCGCGAGGAGGTTCTCGCCGATGTGGCCGACCCGGGCCGGGGCCCGCGCGGCGGCGTACTCCTCCGCCCACACCACCTGTCCGGTCAGGGAGAGCCGCCGGTTCCCGTACCCGTCGCCGGTCCCCTCCGTCTCCCAGCCCTGGCCGATCCAGCCGCCGCGCCCCAGCTCGCGCTCCCACGCGCGCCGGACCTCCACCCCCTCGTGCTCGCTGCCGGGCCCGCCGAGGCCCACGGCCTGCGCATACGGGCCCACGAGGTGCTCGGCGAGCCACGACCGGGCGCGGCCGCGCAGCTCCTCGTCCTCCTCGCCGAAGCTGAAGTCCATGTCCTGTGGCTCCCCTGTCCTCGATTTCCCCGCCCCCGGCCGCGCGGGCCCTGTCCGGATCCACGCGGGCCCGAGGCTCTGGGCCCCGGGCCGGGCCGCGTGGACCGCCCGGCCGGGGCCTACGCGTTGGGGCGGTCCTTGGCGGCGGCCGCCCTGGCCATGGCCTCCAGCTGCACGAGCATCGGCATCGGGTCGGTGCCCACCGTCCCGGGCAGGAAGTCGGCGATCTTCTCGGGGGTCCAGGAGCCCTCGGCGTAGCCGGCGCGCAGTTCGCGCGGCTGGGCCCACACGGCGATCTTCGGGCCGGCGATCGTGTAGACCTGCCCGGTGATCCTCTCGCCCCCGACGGCGACGGCCTTGTCGGAGAGCAGGTAGGTGACGAGCGCCGCCACGTCCTCGGGCTCGCCGATCTCCTTGAGCTCCATGGGCACGTTGGCCGACATCCGGGTCCGGGCGACGGGCGCGACGGCGTTGGCGGTGACCCCGTACTTGGCCAGGCCGAGCGCGGCGGAGCGGACGAGGGAGATGATCCCGCCCTTGGCCGCGCTGTAGTTGGCCTGGGCGACGGAGCCCTGGTGGTTGCCGCTGGTGAAGCCGATCAGCGTGCCCGCGCCCTGCCTGCGCATGACGGCGGAGGCGGCCCGGAAGACGGTGAAGGTGCCCTTGAGGTGGGTGGCGACCACGGGGTCCCACTCCTCCTCGGACATGTTGAAGAGCATCCGCTCGCGCAGGATGCCCGCCACGCACACGACGCCGTCGATGCGCCCGTACCGGGCGAGCGCGGTGTCGACGATGCGCTGCCCGCCCGCCATCGTCGAGATGTCGTCGGCGACGGCGACCGCCTCGCCGCCCGCCGCGACGATCTCCTTCACCACGGCTTCGGCGATCTCGCTGGTCGGTTCCCCGCCCTCGATGCCGACTCCGTAGTCGTTGACGACGACCTTGGCGCCCTCGGCGGCCGCGGCGAGTGCCACGGCCCGTCCGATGCCCCGGCCGGCGCCCGTGACGGCGACGACCTTGCCTGCCAAGAAGTTCCCCACGTCCGGCCCCTTTCCGCAATTTCTGACGGACCGTTAGATTCTATGGGCAGTCAGCCGCAGGAACACAAGCCCTAGTTCACGTAGGGAACGTCTCTCTCATGCGAGGAGCTGATGGGATCCATGGGCATGCCCGCCGCGTTCCAGGACATCGCCAAACGCGTCAACAACTGGGGCCGCTGGGGCGCCGACGACGAGATCGGCACGCTGAACCTCGTCACCGACGAGGTCGTACGGGCGGCCGCGGCCGAGATCCGCACCGGCCGCCGCATCCCGCTGGCCCTCCCCCTCAAGGAGGACGGGGTGCAGTCCGGCATGATCCCCGGCCGCGTCAACCCGCTGCACACGATGGTGCAGATCAACCAGGAGCTCTTCGGTCCGGGCACGGTGGCGTGCAGCGACGACGCCGTGACCTTCGGACTCCAGGCCGGGACGCACTGGGACGCACTCACGCACGTCTCGCACTCGGGGAAGATCTACAACGGCCGCCCGGCCGGCACGATCACCGCGCACGGGCGCGCCGAGTTCAGCGGCATCGACAAGGCCGGCCCCATCGTCTCGCGCGGCGTACTGCTGGACGTGGCCCGCACCAAGGGCCTGGACCGGCTCCCCGGCGGCCACGCGGTGACTCCGGAGGACCTCGCGGAGGCGGAGGATTTCGGCGGCGTCACCGTCCGCGCGGGCGACATCGTGCTGGTCCGCACCGGCCAGGTCCAGGTGTACCTGGCCGGTGACAAGCACGGATACGGTTATCCCTCGCCCGGTCTGTCCGTCCGCACGCCCGAGTGGTTCCACGCCCGGGACGTGGCGGCCGTCGCGAACGACACCCTGACCTTCGAGGTCTTCCCGCCGGAGATCGAGGGCCTGTGGCTTCCGGTGCACGCGCTGCACCTCGTCGAGATGGGCATGCACCAGGGCCAGAACTGGAACCTCGAAAAGTTGTCCACAGCCTGTGCAGAAGAATCCCGCTTCTCCTTCCTCCTCTCCGCCATGCCCGAACCCTTCGTGGGCGCGGTGGGCACCCCGGTCGCCCCGGTGGCCGTCCTCTGACCAGTTATTGGCCGGATCTCGCCCCCTTGACACGGCGCCCACGACGGCGGCCGCGTCTGCGCGGCCACGTCACGGCGGACCGCGCGGGGGAGATCCTCACCGCGCGGGGCCTGGGCATCAGGGGTCGGACGGAGGCCGCGGCGGGGTGCGTCCGGCCCTAACGGGCGGGCTCCAAGTGGAGGTTCAGGCCGTGCGGTTGGTTGCCTTCGATCCGGACAGCCCGCCCGAACCAGAATCGTTGACAACCCCCGCCACCTGCCTATTCACTCCTTGCATCAACCACGCATCGAAGTGGCCGCCATCACAAATGACGGTGAACTTCGGTGTCTGGACGGCCAGTTGATGCGCAACAGCGCACAGGAATGGAGGGGAACAGCCATGTCGAAGATGATTCTTGCGACCCTGCGCAGCGTCCCGGTCTGCCGCGAGCTCGGCTTCGTCAAGAAGAGCGAGCCGAGCCTGAAGCAGAGCGCTTGGTACTTCTGGTACTAGGCCGGTAGATCCACGCACCGGGCCCGTACCCGGCAGAGCCGATCGACCCTCCGGCCCTGCCGTGTACGGGCCCTTCGCATTCCCCCGGAGCCCCTGATGACCACGCCCACCGCCTCGCCCGAGCCCCGACCCGGTTCGCACGGTTCGCACCCCAGCACGCGCCGCGCCACCGTCTTCGCCCCGCGCCTGCAGGCGCTCCTGGACGACCACCTCGGCAAGGACCTCGTTCGCCTGGAGCCCGACACCATCGGCATCGCGGGCGCCGAACTCTCCCACCGGATCCTCGCCGCCCGCAAGGCCACCGAGACCGAACGGCCGACCTTCAAGCCGCTGCACGGCCGGTCGATCGACAAGCCCGAGGCCGCGTCCGTGATGCGCACCATCGGCAAGGACGTCCGCAGGGCCCTGGACCAGCCGATACCCGAGGACAAGGACCTCTCCGGGCCGTGGCCCCTCACCGGTCACCTGTTCCTGCGGGACCTGCTCCTGCGCGAGGACCCGTACCGGCTGCGGATCCTGATGTCCCGGAAGCTGGAGATCGATCCCAAGCTGACCTGGACCACGATCGTCGCCGGCGCCCTGCTGCCGCGGCGGCCGGAGCCGGGCCCGCACCTGACGCACATCGCGAACCTCTTCGCCGAGGCCGGCGGCTATCACGACCGCCGGTACGCCATGGGCATGTACCGGCGTGCGGCGGCGCCCGTGTGCTTCACCATCTCCACACTCGTCGCGAACGCGCTGTGGCTCGGCTCCCCCTTCGACGACGGGGTCTCGAACCGCAACATCCTCTACGAGGCCATGCGGCTCCTGCCCCCGTCCTGGAACCTGCTGCGCAACCGCGGCCCCGAGTACCCGCTCGTCGACTCCCGCATCGGGCCCGGCGACGACCTGCTGATGCTGCCGCTGCTCAGCCACCGCGACCCGGCGCTGTGGGAGGACCCGCAGGCGTTCCGGCCCGAGCGCTGGGACGCGCTCGACCCGGACGACACCCCCGGCTACATGCCCTTCGGCCACGTCAGCGAGCGCTGCTGGGGCCGGCACATGGTCATGCCGCTCGCGGAGAAGCTGCTCGACCACATCCGCGGCACGGGGCTCGTCGTGGCCCCCGGGCAGCTCACCGCCGAGGTGCCGCTCGTCGGCCTCCTCGGCGTGAAGACCGTCCACGTGGGCCGCGCGGGCCGGACGGCCCACGCGAACCGGTCGAGCAGCGCGAGCAGCGCGAACAGCGCGAACCGGGCCGGCGCACGCGACAAGGAGCAGGTGCACCATGGCTGACCGCACGGCCCGCGGCGCGGCCGACCGGCAGGACGTCACCGTCCTCGAGGAGTCCTGGCAGGACCACGCCCACGAGCTCTACCGCGGCTGGCGCGAGACCGGCGGCATCCGCTACGTCCGCTACCCCGGCCCCGGCGCCGTCGAAGGCTGGGTCGTCACCGGGCACGCGGAGGCGAAGGCACTGCTGGTCGACCCGCGGCTGTCGAAGAACCAGGCGGTGCAGCGGTTCGGACAGCAGGTCGGGCTCACGCAGGGTCCGGGCGCGGCGATGTTCTCGCACATGCTCAACTCCGACCCGCCCGACCACACCCGGTTGCGGAGCCTGGTGCAGAAGGCGTTCACCGCGCGCCGCACCGCCGGCCTGCGGCCCATGATCGAGAAGCACGTGGACGGGCTCCTCGACGCCCTGGAGGCGGAGGGCCCGCGCGGCGGGGGCCGAGGCGGTGGCGGGACGGCCGGCGAGGCGGAGCTGATCTCGCAGTTCGCGCTGCCGCTGCCCGTCGCGGTCGTGTTCGACCTGTTCGGCGCCTCCGACACGGACCACGAGATCCTGCAGATCCGGGGCAACAGCCTCGGTGGCGGCCAGGGCGACGGCGAGGTCTCCGTCTTCACGGCGGAGAGCATGCTGGCCTACCTGCGCGCCCTGATCGCCCTCAAGCGCGAGCACCCGGACGAGGACGGGCTCCTGTCCGCCCTGTTCGCGGCGCGGGAGGAGGACGGCGACGCGCTGACCGAGGACGAGATCACCTCGATGGCCTTCCTCCTCTTCGTCGCCGGCCACCAGACCACGGTCAACCTGCTCGCCAACGGGATCCACGCGCTGCTCGCCCACCCGGAGCAGCTCGCCGCCCTACGCGCCGACCGGACGCTGGTGCACGGCGCGGTCGAAGAGGCCCTGCGGTACGAGTCCCCGTCCGGCCTGGCCTCGTTCCGCTACGCCACCACGACCATCGAGGTGAACGGGGCGACGATCCGCGAGGGCGACTTCGTACAGATCTGCCTGCTCGGCGCCGACCGGGACCCGGCCGTGTTCGCCGACCCCGACACCTTCGACATCCGGCGGCCCGACGCGGCCCGGCACCTCGCCTTCGGCCACGGCATCCACCACTGCCTCGGCGCTCCCCTGGCCCGCCTCCAGGCCGAGATCGCGCTGACGCGGCTGCTGGACCGCTTCCCCGGGCTCCGGCCGCACGAGGAGCACGAGGCCCGCTGGCAGTCCAACCCTCGCCACCGGGGACTGCTCAGCCTGCCCGTGCACCTCTGACGGGCAGGGCGGGCAGGACAGGGACACGCTGTGGGTGGCGGCGGCGCGCGTGCACGCCCCGAGCGCGGCACGGCGGCCGCCACCCCACGACCCGCACTCGTCAAGGCAGGACTGAACCCTTGGCGTCCCCTCGCGACGAATCGTTCAACACAAGAGTGATCAACAGGTGACGAACCGTCAACACCTCGTTAGAGGTACAAGCGCGGTTCCCGGGCCGAGCCCCGGATCGGATCACGGTGCGCGCCGCTCGCCGGAGCATGCGTCGGGGCGTGCGTCGGGCCGTGCGTCGGGGCGTGCGTCGGCTCCTGGATGTCCGGTCCGTCCGAAGCCCGGTCCGCCGCGGCCTTCTCCGCCCGGTCGACCTCGCACCAGATCCGCTTGCCCGCGCCCTCGGGCTGCCAGCCCCAGCGGTCCGCCAGACCGTCCACCAGTTCCAGACCGCGCCCGCCCGTGTCGTCCCCGGCGGCCTGCCGGCGGGCCGGCGCCCGGTCGCTCGCGTCGGCGACCTCGACGCGGACCCCCGGTTCACCGAACAGCATGCGCAGCACGGCCGGGCAGCCGGTGTGCACGACGGCATTGGTGACCAGCTCGGAGATCAGCAGGATCAGCGTCTCGGCGAGGGGCTCGTCCTCCCCTATGCCCGAGCCCGCCAGCCGCGAACGGGCCCACCGGCGCGCCCGGCCGACCTCGGCGGGATCCGGTCCTACCTCCAGCTGCACCTGAAGCACCTGCACCGCTCACACCATCCGAACCGGCGGACACTTCGCCTCGCGACAGGACGGGGTCACCGACCGTGACCCCCTTGCGGAGCAGCATGGTTGACGTTCCGTCACCACGACAAGCGCTTCGGGCATATTCCAGCGCGAAGGAGTAGGCATGGTGCATACTGTGCGGCGCTCGCGCCGCTCAACCGCTCGCATTCCCGGGAGCGTACCGGAGCCACCCCCCGCGACCGGGCCGCAATGAGGAGGGCGAAGGACACAAACCGATATCAACTCTCTGTAATCGGACATGCGTCCCGCGCCGTCCCTCCCGTGCCCGCCGTCACAGCGAGCTACTCCACGCCCGCTTCCGGCAGCCCGGCCCCGAGGAGCTCCGCCGCCAGCGCCTCCTCCGCCCGCGCCGCGGTACGCCACTGCTCCGCCCGCACCCACGCCCGTTTCAGGTGCAGGTGCACGTCGGCCTCCCAGGTGAAGCCCATCCCGCCGTGCACCTGGAGGCAGTCCCGGGCGCCCCGCACCGCCGCCTCGTCGGCCAGCAGCTTCGCCCCGGCCACCTCCCCCGGGTCGCCCGTCACCGCGGCCGCGTAGAGCGCCGTACGGGCCACCTCGGCCCGCACCAGCATCTGCGCGCACAGGTGCTTGACCGCCTGGAACGCCCCGATCGGCTGCCCGAACTGCTCGCGCTCCCTGGCGTGGCCCACCGCCAGCTCGAGCGTGCGCAGCGCGCTGCCGAGCTGGAGCGCCGCCGTCAGCAGCGCGCCCTCGTCGCGGTACGCGTCGGCCGCCTCGGACGCCCCGGCCGACGCGGGGTCCCGTGCGCGGACCCGGGACAGCGGCGTGAGCGGATCCGCCGGCCGCACCGCCTCCCCGGCGGGCACGGCCGCGGCGCCGAGCACCGCGTCCGACTCCCCGAGGTGGGTCACCCAGGGGCCTTCCAGGTCGAAGGCCGTCACCACCGCCGTGCCCTGCGCGGCCCCCGGCACCGACCCGGCGGCCAGGTGGGTGGCGACCAGCGGACCCGGCAGCAGCGCCCGCCCGGCCTCCTCGAAGACGAGGACCGCCTCCGGCATGCCGAGCCCTACCCCGCCCTGCTCCTCGGGGAGCCGCAGCGCGAAGAATCCGGCCTCGCCCAGCTCCCGCCACAGCGCCCGGTCCACGCACGCCCCGCCGTCGGCCGCGGCGCGCAGCGCCTCGCGCCCGTACCGGCCCGCCAGGAGGTCCCGTACGCCCGCCCGCAGGTCCCGCTGGTCCTGCGTCGGCTGGAAGTCCACGGAACGCTCACCTGCCCTTCGGAAGGCCGAGGATCCGCTCGGCGACGATGTTCTGCTGGATCTGCGAGGTGCCGGCCGCGATCGTGTACGAGAGGGAGGAGAGCCGGTCCAGGGCCCATTCCTCGTCCAGCGAGAGCGCTGCGGCCCCGAGCACCTCGGCGGCCGTGTCGTACAGCTCCTGGCGCGCGTGCGAGTACGCCAGTTTGAAGACGCTGCCGCCGATGCCCGGGACGCCGCCCGAGCGTTCGGACTCGCTGACGTTCCACTGGGTGAGCCGCCACAGCGCGCCGAACTCGCCGTACAGCCGGCCGAGGCGGCGGCGCAGGACCGGGTCGTCCCAGCGTCCGTTCGCCTTCGCGGTGCGCGCGAGCTCGCCCAGGGTCCGCCGGCAGGCGACGACCTCGCCCACGAAGGCGGTGCCGCGTTCGAAGGACAGGGTCACCATGGTGACCCGCCAGCCGTCGTTCTCCTCCCCGACCCGGTGGGCGACCGGGACCCGCACCTCGTCGAGGAACATCTCCGCGAACTCCGTGGACCCGGCCAGGGTCCGCAGCGGCCGGACGGTCACCCCCGGCGCGTCCATGGGCATGGCCAGCCAGCTGATCCCGCGGTGCTTGGGCACGGTCGCGCTGACGGGTTCCGTGCGCACCAGGAGCTCGCACCAGTCGGCCACCTCCGCGTGCGAGGTCCAGATCTTCGACCCGGTGATCACGTACTCGTCGCCGTCGCGGACGGCCCGGGTGCGCAGCGAGGCCAGGTCGGAGCCGGCGTCCGGCTCGCTGAACCCCTGGCACCACACCTCGTCGCCGCGCAGCACGGGCGGCAGCCAGCGCGCCCGCTGCCCGGCGGTGCCCTCGGCGGCGATGGTCGGGCCGGCGTGCAGCAGCCCGACGAAGTTCGCGCCCACGTACGGGGCGCCCGCGCGCTCGGTCTCCTCCAGGAAGATCAGGTGCTGCGTCGGGGTGGCCCCGCGCCCGCCCGCGTCGACCGGCCAGTGCAGCCCCGCGTACCCGGCGTCGTACAGCCTGCGCTGCCAGCCCGTGTCATGGGCGCGGCGGCCCGGCCAGTCGTCGGGCGAGGGTTTCGCCGGGAGCTCGGGGAGCACCTTGGCGAGCCAGGCGCGCAGCCGGGCCCGGAACTCCTGCTCCTCCTCGGTGTAGGTGAGGTCCACCGCGCCTACCGCCCCGTCCGCCGGTCCTTGTCGAGGTCGAGACCGAGCATGCGGATGGCGTTGCCGCGCATCAGCTTGTAGACGGTCTCCTCGTCGAGTCCCTTGACGTGGTCGAGGGCGACCTCCTTGGTGTGCGGGAAGGTCGAGTCGACGTGCGGGTAGTCGGTCTCGAAGGTGGCGTTGTCGCGGCCGACGACGTCCAGCGAGGCGATGCCGTGCTTGTCGCGGAAGAAGCAGCAGAACATCTGCCGGTAGTAGTACGCGGACGGCGGCTCGGGGATCAGGTCCTTGACCCCGCCCCAGGCGCGGTGCTCCTGCCACACGTCGTCGGCGCGCTCCAGTGCGTACGGGATCCAGCCCATCTGGCCCTCGCTGTAGGCCAGTTTCAGCGTCGGGAACTTGACCAGGACCCCGCTGAAGAGGAAGTCCATCATCGAGGCCATGGCGTTGTTGAAGCTCAGCGAGGCCTGAACGGCGGGCGGCGCGTCGGGGGACGCGGCGGGCATCTGGGAGCTGGAGCCGATGTGCATGTTGACGACGGTGCCGGTCTCCTGGCAGACGGCGAAGAAGGGGTCCCAGTACCCGGAGTGGATGGACGGCAGTCCCAGGTGGGTCGGGATCTCGGAGAAGGTCACGGCCCGCACCCCGCGCGCGGCGTTGCGCCGGATCTCCGCGACGGCCAGGCCGATGTCCCACAGCGGGATGATGCACAGGGGGATGAGCCGGCCGCCGCTGTCGCCGCACCACTCCTCGACCATCCAGTCGTTGTAGGCGCGCACGCAGGCCAGGGCGACCTCCTTGTCGTGGGCTTCGGCGAAGGTCTGCCCGCAGAAGCGGGGGAAGGTCGGGAAGCACAGGGAGGCCTCGACGTGGTTCAGGTCCATGTCGAGGAGCCGCGCCTTGGGGTCCCAGCAGCCGCGGCGCATCTCCTCGCGGGTGATGCCCTCCAGGGTCATCTCGTCCCGGTCGAAGCCGACGGCGGCGATGTTGCGCTTGTACGGGAACTTCAGGTCCTCGTAGATCCACCAGTCGGTGGGCGGACCGTCCGGGTCCATCGTGATCACGTACTTGCCGCCGGTGTAGGCGAGTTCGCCGATGCCGGCGGTGAGTGCCTTGGGTCCCCGGTCGCGGTACCTGGCCGGGAGCCAGACGTCGAAGAGGTGGGCGGGCTCGATGACGTGGTCGTCGACGCTGATGATCCGAGGCAGTTCCATGGTGTCCCCTCGCCGCATGCCGAATGGTTCCGTTGATCGCGCTGATTCCGGTGCACCCCGCGTAAATCTGATGGTGCGTCAGAAATCTCGATCCAAGCTAGCCCCGTCACCCCTGGACCGACAAGCGTCCGCGCTCTACGCTCTGCCCTTGATCTGACTCACCGTCAGGTCTTGTCGGCCAGGGGAGGTCGGTCCGGGATGACGGACAACACCGCAGTCGAGCTCGGCCGGTCCCGGACCCTGTGGGAGCTCGTCGCCCGCCGGGCCGCGCTGACCCCCGACGCCCCCGTCCTCGTCGAGGCGGCCGCGAACCCGGTGGACGACCGCCGGCTCACCTTCGGGGAACTGCGGGACCGCTCGGAGCGGGTCGCGGCCGGCCTGTACGACAGGGGCGTGCGCCCCGGGACGGTCGTCGCCTGGCAGCTCCCCACCCGTATCGAGACCGTCCTGCTCTCGGTCGCCCTCGCCCGCATCGGCGCCGTCCAGACCCCCGTCATCCCCTTCTACCGGGACCGCGAGGTCGGCTTCGCGCTGCGCGAGTCCAAGGCGGAGTTCTTCGCCGTCCCCGGCGTCTGGCGCGGCTTCGACCACACCGCCATGGCCGAACGCCTCGGCGCGCGCGGCGTCTTCGAGGCCTACGCGTCCCTCCCCGACGGAGACCCCGCGGTGCTGCCCCCACCCCCCGGGGACGGCGTCTCGGTCCGCTGGATCTACTGGACCTCGGGCACCACCTCGGACCCCAAGGGCGTCCTGCACACGGACCGCTCCCTCATCGCGGGCGGCTCCTGCCTGGCCCACGCCCTGCACCTCACGCCCGCCGACGTCGGCTCGATGGCCTTCCCCTTCGCCCACATCGCCGGGCCCGACTACACGGTCATGCTGCTGCTCTACGGGTTCCCGGCAGTCCTCTTCGAGAAGTTCGCGATGCCCGACGCCCTCGACGGCTACCGCCGCCACGGCGTCACGGTCGCCGGCGGCTCCACGGCCTTCTACTCGATGTTCCTCACCGAGCAGCGCAAGGACCCCGCGACCAGGCTCATCCCGACCCTGCGCCTCCTGGCCGGCGGAGGCGCCCCCAAGCCCCCGGAGATCTACCACGCCGTCGTCCGCGAACTGGGCTGCCAGCTCACCCACGGCTACGGCATGACCGAGGTCCCGATGATCACCATGGGCGCCCCGGACGACACCGCCGAGAACCTGGCCACCACCGAGGGCCGCCCCCCGGCGGGCATGTCCATCCGCATCACCACCCCCGAGGGGACCGTCCTGCCCCCCGGCACCGACGGGGAGGTCCGCCTGCGCGGCGAGGCCGTCTGCCAGGGCTACCTCAACCGGGAGGAGGACACGGGGGTCTTCGACCCCGACGGCTACCTGGTCACGGGCGACCTCGGCCACCTCACCGCGGACGGCTACCTGGTCCTGACGGGCCGCAGCAAGGACGTCATCATCCGCAAGGGCGAGAACATCTCGGCCAAGGAGATCGAGGACCTGCTGCACCGGCTCCCCGCGATAGCCGACGTGGCGGTCATCGGCCTCCCCGACCCGGAACGCGGCGAACGCGTCTGCGCCGTGGTCGAACAGCCCGCGGGAGCCGCCCCGCTGACCCTGGCCGACCTGACGGACCACCTGCGCGCCGAGGGCCTCTCCCCCCACAAGCTCCCGGAACAGCTGGAACTGGTGGACGCCCTGCCGCGCAACGACGCCCTGCGCAAGGTCCTCAAGTACAAACTCCGCGAACGCTACGCCTAGCGCGGTGAGCGGCCCAACCGACGGCCGGGCTCGTCCAGCCACGCGTACTGTCCGTCCCGGTCGACCGTGACACCGAAGCGGGTGAGGTGCGGGCGCCCCCGCACCTCGTACCACGTGTAGGCCCCCGTCACCTCCGCCCAGAGGTCGCGGGGTCCCCAGGAGCGCACCGCGCCCTCCTCCCACCAGTCGGCGTAGCGGACGATCGTGGCCGACGTGCCGGCCGCGTCGACGAACTGGACCTGCCGGGAGCCGCCGTCCCCCCGGTGGGAGAAGGAAACGTCCGGAACCTGGAGGCCGATCGCGAAGTCCTGGAGATGGCCGAGCCCCAGCACCTGCGCGGGATCGATCGGCGACCTCCGGCCGGTCGGCCCGTCCGGCACCTCGAGGCGCACGTCCGGCCGCTCCGAGCGGATCCACATGTACGAGGCCTCGCCGACGAACCGGCCCTCTGCCTTCGCGCCCGTCCCGTCCACCCGCAGCCGCAGCAGCCCGGCATTGCTGTACGCCGTCCCGAACGGCGTCAGGATCACACCGTTGCGCCGGGACTGCTCGATCCAGGCGTACGGCACGCGCCGCACGGCCGCCGTGCTGATGACACGGTCGAACGGACCCCGACCGGGAGCACCCCGCAGACCGTCCGCGACGATCAGTTCCGGCGCGTAGCCCGCGGCCGCGAGTCGGGAGGCGCCGGAGCGGGCCACCTCCGCGTCGACCTCGACGGCCACCACCCGGCCCGCTCCGACGCGCTCACACAGCAGGGCGGTGTGATAGCCGGAGCCGTAGCCGATCTCCAGCACGCGGGCGCGCGGCTCCAGGTCCAGGCGCTGGAGCTTGCGCAGGACGATGTCGGGAGCGGAGACGGACGACGTGAACTGGCCGGCGCCCGTCCCGCCGGCACCGTCGCCGCCGCCGTCGTCGAGCTGCGTGATCACGGCGCGGTGCGGGTCCCATACCGCGCGGCGCCAGACGTCCGGCTCCTCCGCGCGGTCGACGGAGGTCCAGCGCCCCTCCGCGTCCAGGACGTCGAGCCACACCGCCGCCGGAACGAAGGCCTCCCGGTCGACCGCGTCGAAAGCCTGCGCCAGCCACGGCTCGCGCAGCAGCCCCGCGGTCACGAGGGCCGCACGGCAGACCGCCCGGTTCACTTCTTCCCCGGCGGCGGGGAAGCCGGCGGGGCGGACGGCTGCGCGGGCCGGCTCCCGTCCGGACTGGAGGGCGGGGACGGCGGCGTCCACGGCTTGTCCTGCGGAGGCCCGGCGTGCTTGCCGTCCCTGGCCTTCTCCGCTCGCGCAGTGACTGGTTCGAGATGCGCGCCGAGGTCGGAAGAACCCTTGCTCGCACCGTGTGGGTGCTGTCGCATCTCGACATTGCAGTCCGTCGCCCCGCTCCGGTCCCGGAGCGTGCGGTACTCCGTGCGCTGCTCATCCAAGGCTGCACACACATCGCAGCCGGGGAAGGGCAGGGCATCCGGCCTCGGGAAGGGGTCGGACTGGGAGACCTGCTCCCACAACTTCTTGCTGGTGACGGCCACGTCGCACCATCCGTTCCCTCGAGCTCCATCGCGCTGATGGACGGAACCGTAGAGAAGGACGGGCGTGCCGCACGGAGACTATTCCCGACTATTCTCACGCTTCGCCCGGCTATGCCTCGACTTTCCCGGAGGGCAGCCGTCACTCTTGCGGCAGGTCCTTCCGTAGGAGAGGTGGTTTCCGAGTGACGGCACGAAGGTTACGTTTCAACGGCACGGGCAGCGGCGGCACAGGATGCCCTTCGGTTCATGAAGACCTGGACAGCCGCGAGGTGATCGTTCACGGTCCGCCACTGACGAACCCGCAGGACATCGCTCAGCTCCAGCACCTGTCCGAGGGGGAGGTGGCAGTGATCGTCCCGAGGGAGCTACTGGTGGACTACGCACCGAAGGACGTGACCCGTAGGGCGCGGATCATCGACCTGGACGATTTCGGTGATCTCTTCCGAACGTTCAAGCACACGGCCTGGCGACTGGAGACGCGAACCCGCTACGCCAGCGACGAAAGTACCGCCACCTACCGCCAGTTCGTCGAATCGGGTGCTGCCCGGTGGAACCCGGAGGACCCGTACTGCGAGCTGATCCGTACGCAGACCGCGCAGGGCAAGCGTGTCGAGCGGGTACGCATCGTGGACAACCCTCCCACTCCGGGGCAGCTGTATCTTTTCGACAATGCCAAGCGAAACAGCGCGCTCGGCGAGGACATCAGGAATCTCTGGCGCAGGGACGCAGACGTTCTGCAACTTCCACACGAGGACTACTGGTTGTCCGACTCGCGGATCGTCGCGGTTCTGAACTTCGACGAGGATGATCAGCTCCTGGACGTCGAGCTGATCACGGAGCCGGCCGAGGTCGTCCAGAGGTCCCTCGTACGCGACGCGGCGTGGCACCATGCCGTTCCGTACGAGACGTTCGTGGCGGGACTCTCCGCAGGCAAGTAGTCAGATCGGGTACCGGTGACGGATTTCCAAAAGGCACGCGAGGTCTTGGGCCTGCGCCTACGAGAGCTGCGCGAGTCCAGCCCTGAGGGGCGCATCACCGGTACCGCCTTGGCCGAACGCCTCGGCTGGGGGCAGAGCAAGGTCTCGAAGCTGGAGAACGGGCGCCAGACGGCAACACTCGACGACCTCCGCCAGTGGGCCGAGGCGACGGGGCGGCCCGAGGCGTACGCCGAACTGCACAGCCGCCTGAGAAGTCTGGAGTCACAGGTCCGGTCCTGGCGGCGGCAGCTGGCCGCCGGGCACCGCCCCGTGCAGGAAACGTGGAACGCCCTCGTCGCGGACACCCGCGTCATGCACGTGTGGGAGAACAATGCCGTCAACGGCATGCTGCAGACCGCCGACTACGCCCGCCACATATTCCAGCACTACGAGACGCTGCAGAACTCCCCTCGGGACACCGACGACGCCGTACGCGTCCGCATGCAGCGGCAAAACTGGATGTACCGGCCAGGCAACCGCCTGAACCTGTTGATCTGGGAAGGCGCTCTGCGCGCCCGGCTCTGCCCGTCGACCGTCATGGCCGCGCAGCTCGACCGCCTGCTCGGGGCCATTGGCATGGATACCTTGAACCTGGGGATAGTCCCGTTCGGCGCCTCGCTGCGACTTCCCCCGGGCAACCCCTTCTGGATCTTCGACGGCCGCTTGGCGATCACGGACGACTGGGACGCGGAACGCTGGCTGGAAGACAGCCACGCGGTCGCCACCTACCAACGGGTCTGGGCCACCCTGAACAGGTCAGCCGTCTTCGGGTCCGAGGCCCAACAGGTGATCACCCAGGTGCGGCGCCACCTGCAAACCTGAACGCACGCCCGGAGACGGGACGTCCCAACGTCAACTCGGCCGGAACTACGCATGGTTAACACCATTGGCCACGGCTGGTATATGCCGAAAAGGGTGCGCTACCGTCCCGGCTGGACACGAACTCCACACAGTCAGGTGACCCCGGCGGTGCGCCAACACCCCGGGGTCCGACACCGAAGGAAACCACTTCAGTGCGCATCCACCTTAGCCCGCGCAAGCGCGCCTTCACCGTCCTCGGCAACGAAGTCCTGCGGGACCGGCGCCTCAGCTTCACCGCACGGGGCATCCTCGGATACCTCCTCTCCCTCCCCGACGGCTCCCGCGAGGACGTCCGCACGCTCGCCGACAAGCACCCCGGAGTCGGCCGGCGCGGAGTCGCCAAAGCCGTCGACGAGCTGGTCCGGTACGGGTACTACGGGCGCCGGACCGTCCGTGACACGCGGACCGGGCACGTCCGCACGGAGACCTTCGTCTCCGACGCCCCCGGCACGGAGTCATGGCAGCGGCCGGACGGGGCACCGCCGCCCCGCACCGCCCCGGAGGACGATCCGAAGCTCACCCCTGCGAGCGAACCGGCACCGGACCCCGCGCCGGACGAAGCGCCGGACGAAGCGCCGGACCCGGGAACCGGTGAGGGGGCGGACGGCGTGACGGGAGCGTCCCCCTTGGGGAGAAGTACTGGGGAAGAAGAACCCTCCCTCCCCGAGCCCGTGCGACTGGCGACGGCCTCCGGCCGAGGGGCCTCGCTGCTCGCGCGGATCGCCGCGTTCGAGCCGCGGCTCACCCTCGGGGTCACCGAGACCCTCGCACTCGCCCCGCTCGCCGAACAGTGGCTCGCCCACGGGGTGTCCGAACTGGAAGCCCGCTCGCTGCTCGCCGACGGCCTACCGAGCTTCGTCCACTCCGCGCGCGCCCTGCTCGCGAACCGTCTGGTCCGCAAACTCCCGCCGCCCCGCTTGCGCAGGGACCCCGCCGCTCCCGCCGCGCCACCCGCCGAATGCGGCGTCTGCCGCGACCCCCTGCCGAGCCCTGACGCGCCGTGCGGCAGCTGCTCCGCAGCCCGTACGGAACCCCGTACGGAACCCCGCACGGCCCTCCGGCCGGCGGCGGCCGCCCGTACCGAGGCTTCCAGGGCCCCGCTCTCCCCCGCCGAGGTCGCCTCCCGGGCCGACGTCGCCCGCCGCGCCCTGCGCGGCGTGCCGGCCCTCGCGACCCCCTAGAGGGTGGCCGGGACCGGCTTCCAGTCACGGGCGAGGAGCCCGAGCAGCACCTCGTCCAGGAACTCGCCCATCACCCAGGCCGAGGAGCGCAGCACGCCCTCGCGGACGAATCCGTTGCGCTCGGCGGAGCCCAGCATCGCGGCGTTGTCCGACAGCGTCTCGATCTGGAGCCGCTGCAGACCGCGCACGACGAACCCGTAATGGCACAGCGCCGCGACGACGTCCGTGCCGTAGCCCTTCCCGCGGGCGGCCGGCAGCAGCCCCAACCCGATGTGCGCGGACCGGTTGTGGTTGTCGATGCCCCACAGCGTCGCGCTGCCGACCAGCGTGCCGCCGTCCAACTCCACGACCGAGAAGGGGACGTGCCCCTGAACCGTGTCGTCCACCACGAGCCGCGGGTCCTTCGAGCCGGGCGTGATCGGCCGCCACGGCCCGCTCTCGGCCCGCGAGGAGTTGACCACGTCGTCGTAGAGCTCGGCCAGCAGGATCGGGACGTCGTCCTCGTGCCGGGCCCTGAGCCCGACCTTGTTGCCCTTCAGCATGCGAGCTTCCTATCCGACCGGGCCGGCCCGCGACAAACGATTTAGGGCGGTCCCGGGTGCCGTGGAGGGCACGCCGACGGGGGGCCGGGGGCGCACGACGCTTCGTACGTCTCCGGCCGCCCGTCGCCGCGGGGCTACGCGTCCGGAGCGGCCACGCCGCAGTAGCCGGCGAAGGCCGCCAGCATCTCGTCCTCCGTGATGCGGCCGTCGCCGTCCGCGTCCAGGGCGGCCGCCACCGGGGCGGCCAGTTCCCCGGGGGTGCCCAGCACGCGCAGGACGCGCGCCGTGGCCTCCGGGGTCGCGCCGCCGCCGTCCGTGTCCGCCACCGCGATCACGGCCCGCAGGAACGGCCGCGCGATCTCCGCGAACCGCTGCGGGTTGTCCCGCAGCCGCTTGGCCGCGCCCGTGATGAACTCGTCGCGGGACACGCGCTGGTCGCCGTCCACGTCCGCGATGCCGGCCATGCCCTGCCAGAAGGCCTCCGCGCCGGCGAAGACCGCCTGGCCCCGGTCGGAGCGGGCCGCCACGGCGAATTCGGCCAGCACCGCCTTCGCTGCCGCGCTGAAGTCCTCCCGGTCGATATAGCCGCTTCCGTCCTGGTCGAAGGTGGCGAATCGGGCGGCGATCTTGCGCTCGTATTCTGCGCTGTCCATATTCGGCGTTCCGCCTTCACATGTGCGGTGGGGTGCAGTTCAAGACAAGGCAGGAGCGTAAGGCCTACGTGGCCTGCGCGTTAAGCGAAGCGGGCAAGCAGGTGGCCGCATCGAACCAGCGCACGAGGAGCGCGGCGGGGCGCGTACGCCTGTACCCATGCGGCGTGCCCCGCCCCGCCGTTCACGCCGTGTCACCCCTCTACCACGGAGGGCGGGATTCCGAAGGAAGGTTCGCCCAATTCGGGCGCGGACAGCTGTGTGCCCACTACATTCGAGTGGTCGACACGCACGACGGTGAGACCGGGAAGCCGGCTGGGGGCACGATGGCGAAGGACGTTCCACCGCGGTGGGACCGTCGCATGCAGCAACGCCTGTCGCGCGGCGAGGCCGCCGCGCTCGGCGAGCTGTACGACCGCTTCGCCTCTCTCGTGCACCACCTCGCCCACCGGGTCCTCGGTGACGAGAAGGCCGCCGACCGGGTCACCCGCGAGGTGTTCGGCTACATCTGGGAGAACCCGGACGCCTACGACCCCAAGCAGGGCTCCCTGCGCTCCTGGGTCGCCCGGACCGCCCAGGGGCAGGCGGTCGCCCGCCTGCGCCAGGCCGAGCTGGGCCGCGGCTCCAGCGAGGAACTGGAGCAGAAGGTGCGCAGCGCCAACGCGGCCGCGCGCGCGGACTTCATCGTCGCCTCCATGCCCGCGCCCCTGCGCGCCGCACTCGAACTCGCGTACTTCAAGCGCCGCGACTACCGCCAGGCCGCCGCCGACCTGCAGATCAGCGAGGACGAGGCCCGGCGCCGGCTCCGGCTGGGCCTGCAACTGCTGGCGACGGCCAATGCCGTCCCGCGAGAAGAAGCCACCCCGCCCGGATACGGACCGTCCGGACACGGACCCTCCGGATATGGAACGTCCCGATGACCAGCCCCTTCGACGCCGACGACCCGTACGAGCGGCCCCCGGGCGGCGGCGGGCCGGCGCGCCTGCCGGGCCCGCGCGCGGCGGCCGACGACCTCGAGGACCTCACCCCCCTCGACCCCCTCGACGCCCCCCGCGTCGTCGACCCCACCGGGCACCCGGAGGCCGACGACCTCCCCGAATTTCCCGAGTTCCCCGAGTTCCCCGAGTTCACGGACCCCACCGAAGCCACCGAAGCCACCGACTCCCCCGAAGGTCCCGCGGCCCCGGCCCCGCCTCCGCCCGCGCCCTCGGCGCCGCCCACCCACGGCGTGCTGAAGTCCCTGCTCGGCGCCTGGGCCCTGGCGGCCTGTTCCGCCGAGGAGACCCAGGACGTCGAGGACCACCTCACCGAGTGCGCGCCCTGCGCCGAGGAGGCCCTGCGGCTGCGCGACGCCGTGGGCCTGCTGCACCCGGAGGACAGCCTCGACCTCAAGCCGCTGCTGCGCTCGCGCGTGCTGGAGGACTGCCTCGGCAGGCGGCCGGCCCGCATCCCGGTGCCGGCGTGGGCGACCCCGTACGACACCGAGACGGCGCGGCTCGACGCACTGCTGCGTGACTTCGGGGACTCGGAGTGGCACACCCCGGTCCGGCTGAAGTGGTTCGAGGACGAGGGACCCCGGGCCCGCCGGACCACGGTGGCCGGAGTCATCGGGCACCTGATGTCGGTGGACGGCCTGGTCGCGGCGGCACTCGGACTGGACGACCCGCTGGGCCCGGACGCCCCGCGGAGCGGACCGGCCGACCGCACGGAGCACTTCTGGGAGTCGGCCCCCTACCCGCCCACGCGCCGGGTCCGCGAGCCGTGGCGGGAGCAGGGCCACACCCTGGTCCGCACGGTCTCCTTCGCGGGACAGGGAGCCGCCGAACTCGCGGTCGGCTACGGGCCCTTCGCGCTGCCCCTGAGCGACGCCTTCCTCGAGCGGGCCTTCGAGTGCTGGGTCCACGCCGTGGACATCGCGGACGCGGTGGACTATCCGTACGAGCCGCCCTCCGCGCCCCACCTGCACCGCATGATCGACCTGGCGGCCCGGCTGCTGCCGCAGGCCCTGGCCGGGCGTCGGCGGGCGGGGCTCGCCGCACCGCCGCGCGGGCTCGTCGCGGCGGGGGCCCCGGGCCGGACGCTGCACCTGGAGATCGAGGGCGCGGGCGGGGGCGGCTGGGACATCTCGCTGGACTCCCCGGCGGCGAAGCCCTCGGCGGAGCACACGGTGGCCCGGATCGCCCTGGACGGCGTCGAGTTCTGCCAGCTGGCCGCCGGGCACATCTCCCCGGAGGAAGCGGCGGTCGGCCAGACCGGCGACCGCGAGGCCATCCGCGACGTGCTCTTCGCGGCGGCCTCGCTCAGCCGCCTCTAGCCGCCTCCAGCCGGGACGGGCCGTCCGGGGCGGGCCGTCCGGGACGGCCCGGGGCCGGTCGGTCTACCGGAAGACGACCGTGCGGGTCCCGTTCAGCAGCACGCGGTGCTCGCTGTGCCACTTCACCGCGCGCGCCAGCGCCTGGCACTCCACGTCGCGGCCGATCGCCACCAGCTGCTCGGGGGTGACCTCGTGGCCCACCCGCTCGACCTCCTGCTCGATGATCGGGCCCTCGTCCAGGTCCGCCGTCACGTAGTGCGCGGTCGCGCCGATGAGCTTCACGCCCCGCGCGTGCGCCTGGTGGTACGGCTTCGCGCCCTTGAAGCTCGGCAGGAAGGAGTGGTGGATGTTGATGATCCGGCCGCTCATCGCCGAGCACAGGGTGTCCGACAGCACCTGCATGTACCGGGCGAGCACGATGAGCTCGACGTTCTCGGCGCGCACGAGTTCCAGGACCCGCTCCTCCGCCGCCGCCTTCGTGTCCTTCGTGACGGGAATGTGCACGAAGGGGATCCCGTAGGAGCCGACCAGCTCTTCGAAGTCGGTGTGGTTCGACACCACCGCCGCGATCTCGACCGGCAGCGCGCCGATCCGGTGGCGGAACAGCAAGTCGTTGAGGCAGTGCCCGAACTTCGACACCATCAGCACGATCCGCATGCGCTCGTCGGAGCGGTGGATCTGCCAGTCCATCTTGAAGGAGTCACCGATCGCGGCGAAGCTCGCCCGCAGCTTCTCCACCGTCACCGGGGCGTCGGCCTCGAAGTGCACCCGCATGAAGAAGAGGCCGGTGTCGCGGTCGCCGAACTGCTGGCTGTCCTCGATGTTGCACCCGGTCATGAAGAGATAGCTGGACACCGCGTGCACGATGCCCTGCTTGTCGGGGCAGGAGAGGGTCAGTACGTACTGCTGCGGGGCCGTGGTCTGCGGCTTCGGGTCATCGCTCATGACCGCATAGCCTTTCACACCGCACCCCTCACACCGCGCGCGTGAGGATCCTCAGGACGTCCAGTGACGTCGGCCGCGCGTCGGGGTCGTCCCCGTCCGCCGTCGACAGCCGTACGTGGGCCTCGCGCGCGGCCCGGACGGCCTCCGGCCAGGCGTGGTGCTCCAGGTATCCGGAGACGGGGGCGTCGGGGCCGATCTGGTGCATGATCCGCAGCACGCGCAGCACGGCGAGGTCGACCAGGGCCGCCTCCTGCGGGTCGCGGAAGATCGTGCCGACGTACTTGTCCGCGGACCAGCTGTCCAGCCAGGTGTCCTCGACGAGCCGGTACACGGCGTCGGTGACGTCCCCGTACCCCTGGGCGCCGGCCAGCCAGGTGTCCTCCTGGAAAGCGGGGTCGGAAAGCATGTGCAGCGCCGAGCGCACGTTGCTGCGCCAGCGCCACCACGGCATGTTGTTGAGGGGCATGCCGCCCATGGTGGAGGAGCGGCCGCCGCGGCGGGAAGAGTTCTTCGAACCTTGGGCGAATGTCACGCTTTCGATCGTACGTTCCCCTCATATGCGATCTTGCAGCGCCCGTGCGCAGGTCCGGGGGTCCCCCCGCGGGCGCCACCGCGTCGGCCCTCCGCGCGGCCGCCACCCGCAATTCACCTGGCCGTCACCCCGTGTTGTGCACACCTCACACTTCAGTTACCCGCGGGGCGGAATGGTGCATGCACATGACCACCCGGCGACGCGTGACAGCCCTTTCCCGCACCCTCCTGGCCACGGCGACGGGTGCGTGTCTCCTCGCCGGCTGCGGGGCGCTCCCCGGAGGCTCGGGGGGCTCCGGGGGCGCCGGTTCCACCCTCACCGTCATGACCTTCGCGCCCGAGGACTCCAGAGCGACGAACATGCCCGGCATGCCCGGCATGGCCCAGACCTACGAGCGCTGGGTCAACGCCAAGGGCGGCATCAACGGTCACAGGATCCGCGTCCTGACCTGCAACGAGCACAACACGGCCGGCGGCGCCGCCGACTGCGCCCGCAGGGCGATCGCCGAGAAGGCCGTCGCCGTCGTCGGCTCGTACAGCCAGCACGGACGCGCCTTCATGGCCCCGCTGGAGGCCGAGGGCATCCCGTTCATCGGCGGGTACGGGGTGTCCTCCGAGGAGTTCCAGTCGACGCTGTCCTACCCCGTCAACGGAGGCCAGCCCGTCCTCCTCGCCGGCGCCGGCCACCAGCTGGGCCGCGCCTGCGCCAAGGTCGCCCTCGTCCGCCCGGACACCCTCGCGGGCGACTCCCTGCCCCTCCAGCTCAACGCCGGCCTCAAGACCAACCAGGTGCCCGAGGCCAGCGACATCCGGGCCGCCGAGGACTCCGCGGACTACACCCCGCAGGCCCGCGAGGCGCTGACCGACTCCTCGCCGGCCGCCCCGGCCAAGGGCGCGGCCCCGGTCAAGGACGGCAAGGACAAGGGCTGTGTGGCCGCCGTCCTCGGGGCGCGCACCGAGACCTTCTTCGACGCCTTCCGCCGCGCCGACGCCCAGAACCGCAAACCGCAGATCTCCTCGGTGCTCGGCTCCGTCAGCCAGGCCATGGTGGACCGCACCGGCGGCAAGGACAGCCCCTTCGAGGGCGCGTACGTCACGAGCTGGTACCCGGTCGCCTCCGATCCCCTCTGGGAGCCGATGCGCCGCGCGATCACCGAGCAGGCCTTCGGCGACAACTCCGTGGATCCCGACGACAGCGGCGCCCAGACCACCTGGATCGCGTACACGGTGTTCAGCGAGGCGGTGAAGCGCTTCAAGGCCGACGAGCCGATCACGTCGCGCAAGCTCGCGCAGAAGCTCAACCAGGCCGAGCCCTTCAAGACCGGCGGCCTCACCCCCGACCTGAGCTGGCGCTACCAGGACATGCGCGCCGTCGCCGGCTTCCCCCGCATCGTCAACGGCCAGGTCACCTTCCAGGTCGTCCAGCAGGGCCGCCTCGTGACCCAGCCGGGCGAGCAGTCCCTGGACATGACCCGGACCCTGGAATCGGCACCGCGCGCCAGCTAGTGCCGTGTCCGGCCGGACGGACGGACGGCCGGACGGACGGAGGACCGTCCCGCCCGCCGGCTACAGCTGGCTCTTGTCCCGCTTGGTCAGGTTGTACTTGCCGGCGATCGTGTTCCACAGGCCGGCCGCCGACTCCTTGGCCTTCGTGGCCTCACCGCTCGCCTTGTTGCCGGCGTTGTCGTTGCCCGTGGACTTCGCCTTCCCGTCCTTGCACTTCTCGGCGTCGCCCTTCAGGTCGTCCGCCCAGGCCGCGTAGCTGTTGTCGGCCTCGGCGGATGACTTCCACGCCTTGGTGAGGGAGGCGCTCAGCTTCGCGTGGTCCGGGAGCTGGTCCACCTTGAGCTCCTGGAGCCGGGTCACCAGCTCCTCGCGCTGCCGCGCCGCGTCGCGCAGGTCGTTGGCCGCCTGGTCGAGGTTGCGGCAGCCCTTGACGTCCTCCACGGCCTTGATCACCGAGGCGCGGCTGTCGTTGCTGTCCGCGAGCAGCTTGTCCAGCTGGACGGCCTGCGGCTGGGCCGGGTCGATCGGCGCCTCGCCCCCGGCCTTGGCCGAACCGCCTGCGGTGGGGGTGCCGGCCTGCGCACCGGGGTCGTTGTTCTGGGCCTTGTCGTCGCTGAGCACCGCGCCGACGCCGAGTCCGACGACGGCCAGACCGATGACGACGGCGGCGATGATCGCGGGCGAGACCCTGCGCGCGGCGGCTGCCTCCGGTGGCGCGAACTGCTGCGCCTGCTGCGGGAACGGCTGCTGCGGGTGGCCCTGTTGCTGGTAACCCTGCTGCGGGCGCTGCGGGCGCTGCGGCTGCTGGAACGGCTGCGGCTGCTGGAACGGCTGGGGCTGCTGGAACGGCTGGGGCTGCTGCGGCGGGTACGGGCGCGGCTGCTGCCTGCGCGGCCCCGGCTCCTGCGCGGTCGGCACGTTCGGGGGATCACCGCGGAACAGCCCGTCGAACCCGGCGGCCGGGTCCGCCGGAGCGGCGGGGACCGGCGGAAGGTACTGGGTCGCGGCCTCCTGGTGCGCGGGAGCGGCCGGAACCGGAGCGATGTACTGGGTCGCCGCCTCCTCGTGCGCGGGAGCGGCCGGAACCGGCGGAAGGTACTGGGTCGCCGCCTCCTCGTGCGCGGGAGCGGCAGGAACCGGAGCGATGTACTGCGTGACCGCCTCGGGCAGCGGCGGATAGCCGTAGCCGTGCGGCTCGCCCGGGCCCTCGTAGCCGGGGCCCAGGACGTGACCCTGCGGGTAGCCGTAGGAGGGGGCCGAGCCGCCGGGCGCGGGGTAGCCGTAGGCGGGCTCGCCGTCCACGAACCCTCCCTCGGAGTGCCGGCCGTGCGGGTACTCCGGCTGCGCGTCCGGCTGGGCAGGCATGGGAGGGCCCCACGGCGTGCCGGCCCGGGGGCTTCCGCCCTGGCCGCCCTGGCCGCCCTGGCCGTCCTGTCCGCTCTCCGTCACCGGGTCTCCCTCTCCGACCTGTCCGAACCTTCGGAACGTCAGCTCACGCTACCCGGTCCCGGCCCCTCCTCGTCAGGCCTCCCCCCTCCCGCTCCCGGCCGGTTCCCCGGCCACCGGTCGCGACGGCGGGCGGTCCGCCGGCCCCGGCACCGGTCCGGACAGCCGTCGGGACGGACCTCGGGACAGCCGGCACGACAGTTGTCAGGACGCCTGTCACGACGCCTGTCAGGACCACCGTCAGGGCGCCCGTCAGGACGCCGCCTCCAGGCGGGCCCCGAACTCCCGTACCGCCGGCTCGTCCCGGTAGGGCTCCACCCGCGCCCGGAAGTCCTCCAGGTACACCGCGCCCCGGTTCGACCTGATCCCCGAGAGGACGTCCGCCGCCTGCGCGGCCGTCTGGCAGGCGGCTTCGACCTCCCGTTGCTGCACCCGCGCCGCCGCCAGCAGGAGCAGGCCGATCGCCCGGCGCCGCGCCTTGCCCGCCGGAAGGTCCCGCAGCGCCTCCTCCGCCCGCCTCGCCGCCGCGTCCGCCTGACCCAGGTCCCGGTGGCAGTGGGCCAGTTCGTCGGCGAGGTACGCCCGGTCGAAGTGGCCGATCCACACCGGGTCGTCGCCCGATTCCGGTTCCGCCCGCTCCAGCGCCGTCACCGCCCGCGAGGACAGCACCGCCGTCGCCCGCACATCGCCGAGCAGGGCGTGCCCCCGCGCCTCGGCCGCGTAGAACATCGCCTCGACCCGGGGGGTGACCTGCCCGCGCGTGCCCTCCTGCGCGGCCCTGGCCAGTTGCGCGATCTCCCGGGGATTGCCCAGCTCCGCCGCCAGGTGGCTCATGGAGGCCGCCAGCACGTAGCCCCCGTACGCCCGGTCACCGGCCGCCTGGGCCAGCCGCAGGGCCTGGATGTAGTAGCGCTGGGCGAGCCCCGGCTGGCCCGTGTCCACCGCCATGTAGCCCGCCAGCTCGGTCAGCCGGGCGACCGCCGCGAACAGCGCGCGGCCCACCGGTTCGCGATAGGAGCCGCCGATCAGCCCGGAGACCACCGAGTTGAGGTAGTGCACGACCACCGGCCGCACGTGCCCGCTGCCGAAGCGGTGGTCGAGGTCCTTCAGCGCCTCGGTGGTGGCCCGGACGGCCTCCACGTCCGACATCCCGACCCGCGAGCCGCCGCTGCGCGCGACCTGCACGTCCGCCCCGGTGATCAGCCAGTCGCGGCTCGGTTCGACGAGCGCCGAGGAGGCCACGCTGGACCCGGAGAGGAAATCGCGGCGGCCCACGTCGCTGCGCCACAGCTCGCAGACCTGCTCGATCGCGCCGACGACGGTCGGGGAGAACTGCAGGCCGACGCCGGAGGCGAGGTTCTTGCCGTTGGCCATGCCGATCTCGTCGATGGTGACGGTCCGGCCGAGCTTGCGGCCGAGCGCCTCGGCGATGATCCCCGGGGCCCGCCCGCGCGGCTGCTGGCCGCGCAGCCAGCGGGCCACGGACGTCTTGTCGTAGCGAAGGTCGAGACCGTGTTCGGCCCCGCACATGTTGACGCGCCGGGCGAGCCCGGCGTTGGAGCACCCGGCTTCCTGGATGAGCGCCTGCAGCCGTTCGTTCGGCTGGCGGGCGACGAGAGGCCTGGCTGCCATGAAAAACCCCCAGAGGCCGCGGGTGACCGATGGAATGATCACTTCCCGCCTGTTGTGCGGGGAATCTTCCCCATTGCGTGCTGTCGCTACCCACCTCCGGCGCCCCGCCCTCCCACGCGCCCCCCGCGATGCACCGATGCGCCCCGTATGCAGGATCGATGCTCCGGCTCCCGGCGGGTTTACGCCCGTAACCCCCGGTGACCGCAAGAGTTGTGTTGCACGTGGAAGAGACCATCGGAGTCACGGAGACCGCGCCCATCCCCCCGCAGCGCAGCGAGCCGCTGCTGGACCATGCCCTGCGGTACACGGAGGAACGGCACTGGGATGTCTTCGCCGGCACCTGGCTGGAGTCCGCCGACGGCCGGGAGCAGTGCTCGTGCGGGGCGGCCGACTGTCCGGCGCCGGGCGCGCACCCGTCGGTGAAGGACTGGGCCTCGCTGGCCTCGGGCAGCGCCGTGCAGGTGCGGCGGCTCTGGACCAAAAACCCGAAGGCCTCGATCCTGCTGCCGACCGGCCGGACCTTCGACGCGCTCGACGTGCCGGACTCGGCCGGGTTCCTGGCGCTGGCCCGGCTCGAGCGCATGCAGCGCACCCTCGGCCCGGTGATCGCCACCCCCGCCGGCCGGATGCTGTTCTTCGTCCTGCCGGGCGCCGGGGCGAAGGTGCCGGACCTGCTGCGCAAGCTCGGCTGGCAGCCGCCCCAGCTCGACCTGCACACCCGGGGCGAGGGCGCGTACACGGCCGCGCCGCCGACCCGCATCGGCGGCCGCGGGTCGGTCCAGTGGGCGCAGCCGCCGACGGCCTCGAACCGGTGGCTGCCGGACGTGGAGGAGCTCATCGACGCGCTGGCGTACGCGTGCGGTCGCGAGGCGGCGGCGGAGCGGGCCCGGCGCGGGGCGTGACGCGGAGGCCGGGCGCGGAGGCCGGGGCGCGGACCGGACATTTCCGCCGGGGAACTCATGACATACGTAACTGCTCCGCCCTCTCCCCCTCCTCCTATGGTGAGGAAAGCAGGACACGGGGAACAGAACGAGAGGCAGGCGCATGTCGGACCAGGGCGCCCGGACGGTCGGTACGGACGGAGTGGGTGGCGGCGCGCGGACCGCGCCGCCGGCCGCGGCCGCCGTGCGGGTAGAGGGATTGTGGAAGCGGTTCGGCGAGCAGGTGGCCGTCGCCGGGATCGATCTGGAGCTGCCCGCCGGACAGTTCATCGGTCTGGTGGGGCCGAACGGCGCGGGCAAGACCACCACGCTGTCGATGGTGACCGGGCTGCTGCGTCCTGACATGGGGCGCGTGAGCGTCGCCGGACAGGACGTCTGGGCCGACCCGGTCGAGGTCAAGTCGCGGATCGGCGTACTGCCCGAGGGGCTGCGCCTGTTCGAGCGCCTGTCGGGACGCGAGCTGCTCGGCTACATGGGCCGGCTGCGGGGACTTCCGGGCCGGGAGACGGACAGCCGGGCCACCCAGCTGCTGGAGGTCCTGGACCTGGCCGGTTCGCAGCACAAGCTGATCGTCGACTACTCGACGGGCATGCGGAAGAAGATCGGCCTGGCGGCCGCGCTGCTCCACAACCCCGAAGTCCTCTTCCTGGACGAGCCGTTCGAAGGCGTCGACCCGGTGTCCGCGCAGACCATCCGCGGAGTGCTGGAACGATTCACCTCCTCCGGAGCCACGGTCGTCTTCTCCTCCCACGTCATGGAGCTCGTCGAGTCGCTGTGCGACTGGGTCGCCGTCATGGCCGCCGGCCGGATCCGGGCCGCGGGTCCGCTGGCCGACGTACGGGGCGACGCGCCCTCGTTGCAGGCCGCGTTCCTCGAACTGGTCGGCGCGCAGGGACGGGCCACGGGCGAGTCGCTGGACTGGCTCGGCGGCGGCGCAGCGGCCGGCAGGGGCGGGGTCCCCGGCACCGGCAGTACGGGTACGGGCGCCGACACCGGCACCGGCACCGGCACCGGATCGGGCGTCCGATGAACACGTCCCCGTCCGCGCCCGCGCCCTCGCCGGTGGCCGCGGCCGGAGCTGCCGCCTCCCCCCCCGCGCCCGCCCCGGTCTCCCTCACGCCGCTCTTCGTCCGCATCAAGCTGTCGCTCCTGCGCAACGGTCTCAGGGGCTCCTCCAAGCGCAAGGCCGCGTACTTCGGCGCCCTCGCCTTCGCCCTCGTCGCCGCCTTCTTCGTCACGCTCGGCCTCGCCCTGCTGCGCGGGAACGAGCACGCGAGCGCGGTGGTCGTCCTGCTGGCGGCGGTCCTCGCCCTCGGCTGGACCTTCATGCCGCTGTTCTTCCCGACCGGCGACGAGACCCTCGACCCGAGCCGGCTGGTCATGCTGCCGCTGCGCCCGCGCCCGCTCGTCCGGGCCCTGCTGGTCTCCTCCCTCGTCGGCGTCGGGCCGCTGTTCACCCTGTGCCTGGCCGTCGGCTCCGCGATCGCCCTCGCCCACGGCGCTGCGGGCACCGTGGCGGCCGTGGTGGCCGTGCCGCTCCTGCTGCTCGGCTGCGTCGCGCTCGCCCGCGCGGTGGCCACGGCCAACGTCCGGCTGCTGACCAGCCGCAAGGGGCGTGACCTCGCGCTGCTCAGCGGCCTGGTCATCGCGGTGGGCGCCCAGGTGGCGAACCTGGCCGGCCAGCGGCTGTTCCAGAGCGGCGGACTGGAACGGCTGGAGCCGGCCGAGGAGATCGTCCGCTGGTTGCCGCCCGCGTCGGCCATCGGCATGGTGGACTCCGCGAGCCGGGGCGCGTACGGGACGGCGGCGGCCCAACTGGCCGTCACGCTCGCCGCCCTGGCGCTGCTCCTGCGGTTCTGGGAGCGCACCCTCACCCAGCTCATGGTCACCCCGGACGGCTCGACGATCGCCGCCGCCAAGCCGGGGAAGCAGCGAGGAGCGAACGCCGCCGGCGGCACGGGCACGCGGTTCCTCCTCCCCGACGACGGACGTACGGGCGCGGTCGTCCGGCGCACCCTGCGCTACATCGTCCGCGATCCGAAGACCAAGGCGGCCTGGGTGTCGGCCCTGGTGGTCGGCGTGATCGTGCCCGCCGCCAACGCCCTCCAGGGCGCCGGATCGGTCTACCTGGTCTGCTTCGCCTCGGGCATGCTCGGCGTCCAGATGTACAACCAGTTCGGGCAGGACGGCTCGGCGTTCTGGATGGTCGCGCAGACCATCTCGAGCACGCGCGACGCGTACACGGAACTGCGGGCCCGCGCCCTCGCCCTCGGCCTGATCACCGTCCCGTACACGGCGCTGGTCGCCGCCGTGACGGCCGCACTGGTCGGTGACTGGCCCGGCTTCGCCGGCGCCCTGGGCCTGGCGCTGGCCCTGCTCGGCTCCATGCTGTGCACGGGGGCCCTGACCTCGGCCCGCTTCCCCTACTCCATCCCGACGGACGGCGCCTTCAAGAACGTCGCCCCGGGCCAGGGCGCCCTGGCGTGGATGGGCATCTTCGGCGGCCTGTTCGCCTCGGCGCTGATCAGCGCCCCGCTGATCGCCCTGGCGATCTACCTCCACGTGGCGGACCAGCACTCCCTGACCTGGATCCTGCTCCCCCTGGGCGTGGCCTGGGGAACGCTGGCCACCTGGTCCGGCCTGCGGCTGGCGGCCCCGGCGGTGGCCCGCCGCCTCCCGGAGATCCTCCTGGCCGTCAGCAGGGGCTGAGGCGGGCCGGGTCGCCCCGGACCGTCCACCGGGGCCCGGCCGGGCCGGGCGCCGCCCACCGCGGCGGCCGCCCGCCCGGCCTCACGCCGTCGCCCTGATCCCCTCCAGGAAGGGTTCCACCGCCGCCCGCCAGGCTGCCGGCTGGTCGTAGTGGAGGTAGTGGCCGGCGTCGGGGATTTCCGCGTACTGGCCCGCCGGGAGGACACGGACCATTTCCTGGGCCTCGGCCCGGCCCAGCTCCCCGTCCAGGCCGCGGACGACCAGCGTCGGGCAGCGGACCTGGGCGAGTTCCTCCCAGTGCGCGTCGTGGACCCACGTCTCCCGCACGGTCAGCATCTGGCGGCGCGAGAACAGCGGGCGCCAGCCGTCCTCGGCCTCGTGCATCACCTCGGCGAAGAACCGGCCCCGTCCGGGATCCGGCCGCTCCACGCGGGGGTCGTCCTCACCGAACCAGCGGCGGGCGGCGTCCTGCGTCGGGAAGGGGAGCGGCCAGCCGAGGAACCAGTCCTCCCACTCCTGCTGCGAGGCCTCGCCGAGTGCCGAGGCCCGCATGTCGCAGATGACGAGCGCCGCCACCAGGTCGGGCCGGCGGGCCGCGAGCTGCCAGGCGGTCAGGGCGCCCATGGAGTGGCCGATCAGGGTCACCGGGGCGAGCCCGAGCTGCTCGATGACGGCCTCGGCATCGGCCACGAACGCCTCGCGCCCCAACGGCGTCGAACTGCCCGGCGCGGCGGGCGGGCGCTCGCTCTGGCCGTGGCCGCGCTGGTCCAGGGCCACGACGCGGCGGCCCTCGGCGAGCCAGCGCGCGGTGCCCGCCCAGTGGAACGCGCGGCCCATCAGGCCGTGGAGTAAGAGGGCCGCGGGCTCGCCCGACGGCTCCGCGGCCGCTTCCCGGAACTCCCAGGCAGCCAGGCGTACGCCATCGGCTCCTGTCACATCGAAGCGCTGAACCACCGCCGATGCACCCCCTTCGCTCCCGGCCACAGTATCGAACCCGCATTCGAAAACCGGGTTCTCGCCGACAACACCGCTCTTTCGAGTGACCTTGCTCAAGGATTGGCCGCCGCTGCCGATGGAGATCCTTTCAACAGGGAGGCGGGCCGCTCGGGGAAGACGGTCCGAAGGGGACGACCTTGAGAGCTCGGGGCTCCAGGTCAACAGGGGAGGACTGGTCCCGGCGCCGAAAGGCGCCGGGACCATCCATACCGATCCGAGCCGGTCCACGACGATCGACACCGGCTTGATCCGCTCGCACAGGCGACCCTTTCGAACGTCCGTCCGTCAATCCCCATCGTGCGCGGCGCCTTCCCGCGTAGCGCTCCGTCGCCCCGCGCGATCCCCGCGGCGCTCGACCCCCAGCACTCAACGAGCGAGCACTCGACGAGTCAGCGTCCGAGGGGCCGACGCTTCCTCCATCAGCCCATCAGCCCATCCGTGCGTCAACGCCGCAACGCGTCGGCGCGTCAGCGCTTCGCCACGAAGACGTGGGAGGCGATGTCCGCCGCCAGCTCCGCGGCCTCGCCGCCGCTGCCGACGAGCACGCCGCCCGGCGACTCGGTCACGCTCACCACCGAGCCGGGCTGCACGCCCGCACGCCGCAGCGTGTACATCAGCTGCGCGTCCGTCTGGATCGGCTCCCCGATCCGGCGGATGACGACGGTCTTGCCCTCCGAGCCCGGGTCGAGCTCGGACAGGCTCACCATGCCGTCCTCCAGGAACGGGTCCGCCTCGGCCTTCTCCCCCAGCTCCTCCAGGCCCGGGATGGGGTTGCCGTACGGCGACTCGGTCGGGTGACGCAGCAGCTCCAGCACCCGCCGCTCCACCGCCTCGCTCATCACGTGCTCCCAGCGGCAGGCCTCGGCGTGCACCTGCTCCCACTCCAGGCCGATGACGTCGACGAGCAGACACTCCGCGAGCCGGTGCTTGCGCATCACGCGCGTCGCCAGCCGCCGCCCCTCCTCCGTCAGCTCCAGGTGCCGGTCGGTGGCGACGGCCACCAGCCCGTCGCGCTCCATCCGCGCCACCGTCTGGCTCACCGTCGGACCGCTCTGGTCGAGCCGCTCGGCGATACGGGCGCGCATGGGGACCACGCCTTCCTCTTCCAGCTCGAGGATGGTGCGGAGATACATCTCCGTGGTATCGATCAGTCCGGACATTCGTGCCCCTCGGATATCGTGCGCTGGCCCTGCACCCAATTCTGACGCATCGCGCCGTGAACCGTCCCGTGCCGGAGGTCAAGGCCCGATCCGGACGTGCACCGGACAGACGGGCGACACGCCGAGGTCACCTCCCCGCCCGTCTCCTCACGCCTCTCACCGGGCCTTTCGTCCCACGGGTTGACTCTCGTATTGACACGCCCTTGGTCCAGACCGCACGGTGAGCGGCGGACACGGACGACCACCTCACCCAACTCCCCACCCCGGAAGGCCATCGGCGTATGAGCGAGAGCAAGCTGGCCGGTCAGTTCTTCGACGCCGCGATCGGCCTGCTGGAGCGGGTACGGGACGAGGAGTCCGCGCGCATCGGCGAGGCCGGCGCGGCCATCGCGGACGCGGTCGCCGCGGGGAACAAGCTCTTCGCCTTCGGCGCCGGGCACTCCTCGCTCCCCGCGCAGGACGTCGTGTACCGGGCCGGCGGACTCGCCCTGATGAACTTCCTCGCCGTCCCCGGCACCGCGGGCATCGACGTCATGCCGGCCACCCTCGGCAGTGCCCTGGAGCGCGTCGACGGCCTCGCCGGGGCGGTCCTGGACAGCAGCCCGGCCTCCGACGGCGACGTCCTCGTGATCATCTCCCTCTCCGGACGCAACGCGCTGCCGGTCGAGATGGCCATGAACGCCCGCGCGATCGGCCTCAAGGTCATCGGCGTGACCTCGGTGGCGTACGCGACCGGGACCAAGTCCCGGCACGTCTCCGGCAGCTTCCTCAAGGACCACTGCGACATCGTCCTCGACAGCAAGATCGCGGTCGGCGACGCCGAGCTGACCCTCGACGGCATCGAGGCGCCCTTCGCGCCCGCCTCCACCGTCGTGACCAGCGCGATCATGCAGGCGGTCATGGCCGCCGCGGCCGGCGAGCTCGCCGCCCGCGGGCTCGAGCCGCCGCTGCTGCGCTCGGGCAACGTCGACGGCGGCCACGAGTGGAACGGCCGCGTCATGCAGGAGTACGGCGACCGGATCTTCTTCCGCCACTAGGCCGCCCCTTCCGGATCCGGCCGGATCCGGCCCTCACGCCCGGGCCCTCACGCCCGGGCCGTCACGCCCGGGCCCTCACGTCCCGAGCAGATCCAGGTCCGCCGCGACCCGGGCCGCGACCTCCTCCGCGTACGCCGCGTCCGCGCGCTCGAAGGCGGCCCGCGAAGGCCCGCGCAGGAACGTCAGCGTCCCCAGGCTCCGCCCCCGGCTGCGCAGCACCGTGCACAGCGCGTGCGCCGCGCCCTCGGGCCACCTCCGGTCCTGCGCCCACTGCCCGGCCGCCCGCCCATCGGCCTCCCCGGGCGGCACACTCGCGCGCACCGAGCCGGTCCGGTCCAGCGCTTGCACCGCCGGGTGCCCGGACTCGTACGGCACGGGGATCACCCCGGGCTCGGGCAGGCCCGGCAGCCCCGGCGGACACGCCGCCCAGCGCAGCAGCCGCCCCCGACCCGCGGCATCGGCACCGGAGCCGGTCTCCGGCGCGGGCCCGTGGTCCAGTACGTCGAGCAGTGCGTGCTCGGCGAAGCCCGCCAGGGCGAACTCCAGCCGCACGGCCGCCGCCTCCGCCGGGTCCTCGCACTCGGCGGCCGCCCGCCCGGCCCGGTACAGCTGGTGGGAGCGGAACCGCAGCTGCGCCGTGTCCAGTTGCGCCTGCCGGGCCTCGGTGACGTCCTGGAACAGCAGGCCGACCCCGAGCGGTACGGGTTCCTCCGCGAGCGGTGACGCGAGGCGCAGGAACCCGCACCGCCAGCACCGCCGCCGCACGCCCTCGGGGGTCCGTACCGACACCCACAGCTCCACGGGTGCCGGGGGCGCACCCTCGGCCAGTACGTGCTGCAAGGCCCCTTCCAGCTCCTCCACGCCCTGAGCCAGCAGCTCCCCCAGCGGCCGGCCGAGCAGCGCGCCGCGCCCGGAGCCGAAGGCGCGGGCGGCGTGCGCGTTGACGACGGCGGGGCGCAGGTCCACGTCGACGAGGACGACGCCCCAGGAGGCGTCGTCCATGAGGGACTCGCTCAGCGCGATGGCACGCTCCAGGTCGATCTGCGCGTGCACCTCGCTGAACGCGCAGTAGACCCCCGCCGGCCTCCCGTCCGCGCCCGGCACCCCGGCGGACTGGGTGCGGACGAGGACGCGCCCGCCGTCCTTGGTCAGCAGGGCGAACTCGTGCACCTGCCGGCCCGACACCTCCTGGGCGGACATGAGCCTGTCCTGCACGTCCTGCGCGTCGGCGGCCCGGACGGCCCACCCCGCGAACCCCTTGCGGCCCACGGCCTCGGCCGCGGACCAGCCCAGGATCCGCTCGGCCTCGCGGTTCCAGTGGGTGATCACGCCGTAGCCGTCGAACGCGCACAAGGCCGCGTCCATCCCGTCCAGCAGCGCTGCGAGCAGATCGTCGGCGGTCTCACTACGCCCGGAAGCAGTCACCTGGGCCCCCTACAGGTGTTCGCGTGTGCGGCACGTCACGCAATTGAACTGGAACGTGACGCAGCCCACATCCCGTTCCTGCAATCCTCCCGTTATGTCCCGTCTTCGGGGCTGCCGTTCAGCCGAGGAACACCACGGAGAGCGTGATGAGGGCGGCGGTCAGCACGGCGCCCGCGACGGGTACGCCCCATCGCGCCGACCCCGACCCCGTCCACCACTCCCGCCGGGCCGCGGCGCGGGCGATCCGCGCCTCCGCGTCCGGCTCCGGCCGCCACTGCGGCCCGCGCAGCTCGGTCCACAGCGACCTGACGAGGGCCGCCTCGGTACGGATCGCAGGCGTCTCGATTTCGTCGACGCACGGCAGCCCCACCCGCTTGCCGTCGGCGAGGTAGGCGCAGGCGAAGGCCCTCGGACCGCCCTTCGCCGCGGACCGCCCGGCCGGCGACTCGACCCGGATGTCGTGCAGCTCCGCCCAGCGCAGCCGCCGGACCAGCAGAACGTTGCGCACGGAGATCCCCTCGCGGTCGATCACCGTGAACCGGCGGGGGCGCGAGTACGCCAGGAACGCGATGAAGGCCGCCGTCATGACCGGGAGCGCCACTCTGAACCAGACCGGCAGGTGACGGGCGGCCGACATCTCGTAGACCCCCCAGAACCAGACGAGTGCCAGGAAGCCGTACGCCCTGGTCCCCGATCCCGGCCTGCTGCGGTACTCGCGCGGCAGCGCCACCTGCGTCATGTGCCCCCCTGGTTCGGCGGCCGGAATAAACAGTTGTCGCCCCGCGCCCGTGTGCCTAGGCTCTGTCGTACACGAGAAGGGAGGTGGTTGCCGCAATGTACGGAAACCGGACGCGTGAGGTGGCTGCGGGCTAAAGCGCCCGTTGTCGCACGCACCCAGTGCGGTGCCCGGCGGAGTCGCCGGCGCCAATCCCAAGCAGTCACCCGACCCGCGGGCTCGCCGGTACGTCCGGCCGGCTTCTCCCACTGCAGGGGGAGAGACCCGAGCCCGCGGGTCGCCTGCGTTCGCGGGCGCCGCGGGACCCTCAGGGGCAGAGGCGCTCCACGCGCCACGTCCCGGCCCCGCCGGCCTCGGAGCCTGCGTCCAGGACGTACTTCAGACGGTCGTGCAGGCGGTTCTCGTGGCCCTGCCAGAACTCCACCGCGTCGGGCACCACCCGGATGCCGCCCCACTGCGGCGGGACCGGGACCTGCTCGCCCTCCGGGTAGCGGGCCTCCAGCTCCGCGTAGCGGCGGTCCAGCTCCGCGCGCGAGGCGACGACCGTCGACTGCTCGCTCGCCCAGGCGCCCAGCTGGGAGCCGTGGGGGCGGGAGCGGAAGTACGCCGCCGTCTCGTCTCGGCCGATGCGCGCGGCCGTGCCGGTCACGACGACCTGGCGGGCGATCGGGTGCCAGGGGAAGAGCAGCGAGACGAAGGGGTTCGCGGCGATCTCGAGGCCCTTGCGGGAGCCGTAGTTCGTGAAGAAGACGAAGCCGCGCGCGTCGAACCGCTTCAGCAGCACCGTGCGGGAGCTGGGGCGCCCGTCGGGCGTCGCCGTCGAGACGATCATGGCGTTGGGCTCGAAGACGTTCGCCTCGGCCGCGTCCTTGAACCAGTGGGCGAACTGGCCCATGGGGTCTTCGGCGAGGCTCTCCTCGGCGACGAGGTGGGAGCGGTACTGCTTGCGCATGACGGCTGGGTCATGGTGCTGATCGGTCACACGGCCATCCTGCCCCAGCAGGGCGGATACGAGTGTGCCGTATGTCACGCTTCCCCGCGCCATGGGGAACGGACAAAATCTTGGGGCCGGTCCGACGGTCCCGTACGGGTGACCATCGGCCGTTCCGGGCATCAACGGGGATGACCGCGCCGGACCGCGAATCACGCCGGGAGCCGCGCGTGTTCGCACTATTTGAGGAGCCGCCTGATGTCCGACTTCGTACCCGGGCTCGAAGGAGTCGTCGCGTTCGAGACGGAGATCGCCGAACCCGACAAGGAGGGCGGGTCTCTGCGCTACCGGGGCGTCGACATCGAAGACCTCGTGGGCCACGTCTCCTTCGGGAACGTCTGGGGTCTGCTGGTCGACGGTGCCTTCAACCCCGGCCTGCCGGCCGCCGAGCCCTTTCCCATCCCGGTCCACTCCGGTGACATCCGGGTGGACGTGCAGTCCGCCCTCGCCATGCTCGCCCCGGTGTGGGGTCTGAAACCGCTCCTCGACATCGACGAGCGGACCGCCCGCGACGACCTGGCGCGCGCGGCCGTGATGGCACTGTCGTACGTCGCCCAGTCCGCCCGCGGCCAGGGCCGGCCGATGGTCCCGCAGAGCGAGATCGACAAGGCCGAGTCCGTCGTCGAGCGGTTCATGATCCGCTGGCGGGGCGAGCCGGACCCGCGCCACGTCAAGGCCGTCGACGCGTACTGGACCTCGGCCGCCGAGCACGGGATGAACGCCTCCACCTTCACCGCGCGCGTCATCGCCTCCACCGGCGCCGACGTCGCCGCCGCCCTGTCGGGCGCGGTCGGGGCCATGTCCGGGCCGCTGCACGGCGGGGCGCCGTCCCGCGTCCTCGGCATGATCGAGGAGATCGAGCGCTCGGGCGACGCCACGGCCTACGTGAAGCAGGCGCTGGACAAGGGCGAGCGGCTGATGGGCTTCGGCCACCGGGTCTACCGCGCCGAGGACCCGCGCGCCCGCGTGCTGCGGCGTACGGCCAAGGAGCTGAACGCCCCCCGCTACGAGGTGGCGGCCGCCCTGGAGAAGGCCGCCCTGCAGGAGCTGCACGAGCGCCGCCCCGACCGGGTGCTCGCGACCAACGTGGAGTTCTGGGCCGCGATCATGCTGGACTTCGCGGAGGTCCCGGCGCACATGTTCACCTCGATGTTCACGTGCGCCCGTACCGCCGGCTGGTCGGCGCACATCCTGGAGCAGAAGCGCACGGGCCGCCTGGTCCGCCCCTCGGCCCGCTACACCGGGCCGGGCGTGCGCAACCCGCACGAGATCGCCGGCTACGCCGACATGGCCGAGACCGCCTGATCCGGGCAGGCCGGCGCAGGCTGCCACCGCACAGGGCCGCCGCGATCGACGGGCGCCGCACCCCTTCCGGGGGTGCGGCGCCCGTCGCGCGTTCACGGCGTGAGGGTCGCGTCCAGGATCCGGGACCACTGGGCGACCACGCGGGCCCGGCGGGCGGCGTCGTCGGTGATGACGTTGGCCAGGCCCAGGCCGCGGGCCATGTCGAGCAGGCCCTGCACGGTCTCCCGTACGCCGGGGACCGACTCGTCCGCGCCGAGCAGCTCCACCGCGATGCGGTGGGTCTCGCGGCCCAGGCGGGCTTCCAGCTCGGCCACGCGGGGGCGCAGCGGTTCCTCGTGTGAGGCGGCGACCCACAGCTGGAGGGCGGCGCGGAACATCGGGCCGGTGTACAGGTCGATGAGCGCGGCGACGACGTCGGCGCGGGCGGCGCCCGCCGCGCCGTGGGGGAAGAGGTCCCGCAGCGCGGCGGAGCGCTCTTCGGCCATGTACTCGACGGCGGCCGTGAAGAGTTCCTCGCGGGTGCGGAAGTGGTGCTGGGCGGCTCCGCGCGAGACCCCGGCGCGCTCGGCGACGACGGAGACGGTGGAACGGGCCCAGCCCTGTTCGGCGAGGCAGGCGACGGCGGCCTCGAGCAGGTGCCGGCGGGTGACCCGGCTGCGGGCCTGCTTGGGGCCGCCGGTCGCGGTCAGCGCAGCCACGAGGGGTCCCGGCGCTCGAAGCGGGCGGTGATGCCCTCCCGGGCCTCGGCGGAGGCGAAGTGGCGGGCGGACAGCTCGGTGAGCGCGGCTCCGTCCCGTTCCAGGGCGGTCCTCACTCCTTCGGTGACCAGGCGCTTCGTCGCCGCGAGCGCCAGCGGTCCGGCCTTGGCCAGGCCGGCCAGGACGGGGGCGAGGACCTGGTCCACGTCGTCTCCGTGGAGGGTCAGCAGGCCGATGCGGGCGGCTTCGGCGGCGTCGAAGGTCTCGGCGGTCAGGAAGTAGCGGGCGGCGGCGCGCGGGTCCAGGCGCGGGAGCAGCGGCGCGGAGATGACGGCCGGGACGACGCCGAGGTGGGTCTCGGTGAAGGCGTACGTGGACCCGGGCCCGGCGGCGGCGATGTCGCAGACGCCGAGGAGCCCGAGCCCGCCCGCCCTGACGTGTCCGGTGACGCGGGCGACGACCGGCAGCGGGAGGTCGTTGATCTCCCGGAGCAGGGCCAGGAAGTCGGCGGGGTCGCAGGGGGACTTGAGGTCGGCGCCGGCGCAGAACGTGGTGCCGGTGTGCGTGAGGACGACGGCCCGCACGGCCGGGTCGGCGGCGGCCGCGGCGAGCTCTTCGCGCAGCTGGGCGACGAGGTCGGCGGAGAGCGCGTTGCGGTTGGCCGGGGAGTCGAGGGTGAGCGTGGTGAGGGGCGCTCGCGCGGCGTGGACCAGTGGGGGCATGTCTCCTCCGGAGGGGTGGTTCGGTCGGGAAGTATCCCCTGCGGGGAGGGGGTCGCCTGCGGTGGGGGCGGGCGGGGGCGGGGTACCGCTGCGCGGGCCCGTCCCCCACCCTCCCCCGGACTCCGTCCGGGGACCCCTTCTTCCGCCGTTGCCCGGGCTCCGCCCGGACGCGGCGACGGGGGCGGTCAGTACGACTTCGGCAGGCCCAGCGTCTGGTGGGAGACGAAGTTGAGGATCATCTCGCGGCTGACGGGGGCGATGCGGGCGACCCTGGAGGCGACGATCAGGGCGGCGAGGCCGTATGCGCGCGTGAGGCCGTTGCCGCCCAGGGTGTGGACGGCCTGGTCCACCGCCCGTACGCAGGCCTCGCCGGCCGCGTACTTTGCCATGTTCGCGGCCTCGCCGGCGCCCATGTCGTCGCCCGCGTCGTACAGCAGGGCGGCCTTGCGCATCATCAGACGGGCCAGTTCCAGTTCGATGTGGGCGGCCGCGAGGGGGTGGGCGATGGCCTGGTGGGCTCCGATGGGCTCCTTCCACACCTGGCGGGTCTTCGCGTAGTCGACGGCCTTGGCGAGGGCGTAGCGGCCCATGCCGATCGCGAAGGCGGCGGTCATGACGCGCTCGGGGTTGAGGCCGGCGAAGAGCTGGAGGAGGCCCGCGTCCTCGTCGCCGACGAGGGCGGAGGCGGGAAGGCGCACGTCGTCCAGGACCAGTTCGAACTGCTTCTCCGCCGCGTGCAGTTCCATGTCGATGACGGAGCGGGTGAAGCCGGGGGTGTCGCGCGGGACGATGAACAGGCAGGGCTTGAGGCGGCCGGTCCTGGCGTCCTCGGTGCGGCCGACGATGAGGGTGGCGTCGGCGATGTCCACGCCGGAGATGAAGACCTTGCGTCCGGTCAGCACCCACGCGTCACCGTCCCGGCGGGCGGTGGTGGTGATGCGGTGGGAGTTGGATCCGGCGTCGGGCTCGGTGATGCCGAAGGCCATGGTGCGAGTGCCGTCGGCGAGGCCGGGCAGCCAGGCACGCTTCTGGGCCTCGGTGCCGAAGCGGGCGATGACCGTGCCGCAGATGGCGGGAGAGACCACCATCATGAGGAGGGGGCAGCCCGCGGCGCCCAGTTCCTCCAGGACGATGGAGAGCTCGGCGATGCCGCCGCCCCCGCCGCCGTACTCCTCGGGGAGGTTGACCCCGAGGTAGCCGAGCTTGGCGGCGTCCGCCCACAGTTCGTCCGGGTGGGCGCCCTCGTCGGCGACGCGGGCGAGGTACTCGCGGCCGTAGCGCTGCCCGAGGGCGGCGACGGCGGCGCGCAGGGCCTTGTGCTCATCGGATTCCACAACGGTGTTGCTCATGCGGGCGGTTCCTCCTGGACGACGGCGAGCAGGGCGCCGAATTCGACCTGTCGGCCGGTGACGGCGTGGAGCGCGGTGAGCGTGCCGGAGGCCGGAGCGAGGATGCGGTGCTCCATCTTCATGGCCTCCAGCCAGAGCAGGGGCTGCCCGGCGGTGACGGAGCTGCCGGGGGCGAGGCCCTCGGCGACGCGGACGACGGTGCCGGGCATGGGGGCGAGCAGGGAGCCCGGTTCGGTGCGGTCCTGGGGGTCCGCGAACCGGGGTACGGGGGTGAGGGTGTGGCCGCCGCCGTACGCGGAGTCCACGTAGATGTCGCCGGGGCCGCCGGCGCCCGTCCCGTTCGTAGGACGTCTCACGTGGAACACGCGCCGGACGCCGTCGACTTCGAGGGTGACGCGTTCGGGCGCGGCGGCCAGGACGCGGACGCCGGGCCGGTCCACGAGCTCCGGGGGCCCGCTGCGGGCGTGGTGGTAGCGGACCTCGTACGCGGCGCCGTCGGCGGCGCCCGCCAGGATGTACCGCCGGGTCTGGGGCTGGGAGCGCAGGTTGCGCCAGCCGCCGAGGCGGGCGCCCAGCGGGGCGTCCGGGGCGGGGGAGGCCTCCGCGAGGGCGGCGGCCAGCGCCGAGAGCGCGGGGGCCGGGTCGTCCGGGGCGGCTTCGGTGAGGACGGGCAGGTGGCGCCCGTAGAAGCCGGTGTCGAGCCGCGCGGCCGCGAAGTCCGGGTGCCGCAGCGACCGTACGAGGAGCTCCCGGTTGGTGGTGAGCCCGTGGATCCGGGCTCCGGCGAGGGCGGCGGCGAGGGCGCGTACCGCCTCGGCGCGGGTCGGGGCGTGGGCGACGACCTTGGCGAGCATCGGGTCGTAGTGGACGGAGACGGTGTCCCCGTCGGCGTACCCGGTGTCCACGCGGACCTCGCCGGGAACGGCGAGGGTGTGCAGGACCCCGGTCTGCGGACGCCAGTCCCGGGCCGGGTCCTCGGCGTAGAGACGGGCCTCGACGGCGTGGCCGGCGGGCTGCGGAGGGGTCGCCGGCAGGGCGGCGCCCTCGGCGATCCGCAGCTGGAGCGCGACGAGGTCGATCCCGAAGACGGCTTCGGTGACCGGGTGTTCCACCTGGAGGCGGGTGTTCATCTCCAGGAAGTACGGACGCCCGTCGGCGGTGACGAGGAACTCCACGGTGCCCGCGCCCTCGTAGGAGACCGCGCGCGCGGCGGCCGTGGCCGCCTCGTACAGGCTCGCGCGCAGGGTTTCGGGCAGTCCGGGCGCCGGGGCCTCCTCGATGACCTTCTGGTGGCGCCGCTGGAGGGAGCAGTCGCGGGTGCCGAGCGCCCAGACGGTGCCGTGGGAGTCGGCGAGGATCTGCACCTCGACGTGGCGGCCCCGCTCGATGTAGGGCTCGGCGAAGACCTCGCCGTCGCCGAAGGCGGAGCGCGCCTCGGCGGAGGCCGCCTCCAGCTCTTCCTCGAGCGCGTCCAGGTCCCGTACGACCCGCATGCCGCGGCCTCCGCCGCCGGCCGCCGCCTTCAGGAGGAGGGGGAGTTCGGCGGAGGTGGCCCCGTGCGGGTCGACGGGGTCGAGGAGGGGGACCCCGGCGGCCCGCATGATCTCCTTGGCCCGGGTCTTGGAGGCCATGGCCTCGATGGCGGCCGGCGGCGGTCCGACCCAGGTGAGCCCGGCGGCCCGCACCGCGCGGGCGAAGCCGGCGTTCTCGGAGAGGAATCCGTAGCCGGGGTGGACGGCGTCGGCCCCGGCCGCGAGGGCGGCCTCGATGACCAGGTCGCCGCGCAGGTAGGTGTCCGTGGGGGACGCGCCGGGCAGCCGTACGGCCGCGTCGGCGGCGCGGACGTGCAGGGCGTCCGCGTCGGGGTCCGAGTGGACGGCGACGGTGTCCAGGCCCAGCGCCCGGGCGGTGCGCAGGACGCGGACGGCGATCTCGCCGCGGTTGGCGACGAGGAGCGAGGTCAGGTTCGTCATGTGCGGGCTCACATCCGGAAGACGCCGAAGCCGCCACGGGCGCCCTCGACGGGGGCGTTGTGGACGGCCGACAGGCACAGGCCGAGGACGGTGCGGGTGTCGCGCGGGTCGATGACCCCGTCGTCGTACAGCCGCCCGGAGAGGAACATCGGCAGGGACTCGGACTCGATCTGCGCCTCCACGAAGGCGCGCATGCCGGCGTCGGCCTCGTCGTCGTACGCCTGGCCCTTCGCGGCGGCGGACTGGCGGGCCACGATGGAGAGCACCCCGGCGAGCTGGGCGGGCCCCATGACGGCGGACTTGGCGCTGGGCCAGGCGAAGAGGAAGCGGGGCTCGTAGGCGCGGCCGCACATGCCGTAGTGGCCGGCGCCGTAGCTGGCGCCGATGAGGACCGAGAGGTGCGGGACCTTCGAGTTCGACACCGCGTTGATCATCATCGAGCCGTGTTTGATGATGCCGCCCTGCTCGTACTCCTTGCCGACCATGTAGCCGGTGGTGTTGTGGAGGAAGAGCAGCGGGATGTCACGCTGGTTGGCGAGCTGGATGAACTGGGCGGCCTTCTGCGACTCCGCGCTGAACAGCACCCCTTGGGCGTTGGCGAGGATGCCGACCGGATAGCCGTGGAGGGTGGCCCAGCCGGTGACGAGGCTGGTGCCGTAGAGCGGCTTGAACTCGTCGAAGTCGGAGGCGTCGACGATGCGGGCGATGACCTCGCGGGGGTCGAAAGGGGTCTTGAGGTCGGCCGGGACGATGCCGAGGAGCTCCTCGGGGTCGTGCAGCGGTTCCTCGGCCGGCAGCGGATCGGGATGCGCCTTGCGGTGGTTGAGGCGGGCGACGACGCGGCGGGCCTGGCGGATGGCGTCGTGCTCGTCCAGGGCGTAGTAGTCGGCGAGTCCGGAGGTCCGGGCGTGCATGTCGGCTCCGCCGAGCGACTCGTCGTCGCTCTCCTCGCCGGTGGCCATCTTGACCAGCGGCGGACCGCCGAGGAACACCTTGGAACGGTCCTTGATCATGATGGTGTGGTCGGACATGCCGGGGACGTACGCGCCGCCGGCGGTGGAGTTGCCGAAGACGACGGCGACGGTGGGGATGCCCTCGGCCGAGAGCCGGGTGAGGTCCCGGAAGATGGCGCCGCCCGGGATGAAGATCTCCTTCTGGGAGGGCAGATCGGCGCCGCCGGACTCGACGAGGCTGATGCAGGGCAGCCGGTTCTGGCGGGCGATCTCGTTGGCCCGCAGGGCCTTCTTCAGCGTCCAGGGGTTGGAGGCGCCGCCGCGGACGGTGGGGTCGTTGGCCGTGACCAGGCATTCGACGCCCTCGACCGTGCCGATGCCAGTGACCATGCTGGCGCCGACGGGGTAGTCGCTGCCCCAGGCGGCGAGCGGGGACAGCTCGAGGAAGGGGGTGTCCGGGTCGAGCAGCAGCTCGATGCGCTCCCTCGCCAGGAGCTTGCCGCGGCCGCGGTGGCGGGCGGTGTACTTCTCGCCGCCGCCGAGGAGCGCCGCGGCGTGCGCGGAGCCGAGCTCGGCGAGGCGGTCCAGTGCGGCGGTACGGGCCTGCGCGTGCTCGGGGGCGAGCGGGTCGACGGCGGTCTTGAGGCGGGTCACGAAGTGCCCTCCGGGGTGGTCGGCTCGGGGAGCAGGTGGACGGGGACGTCGAGGTGGCGGGAGCGCAGCCACTCGCCCAGGGCCTTGGCCTGGGGGTCGAAGCGGTGGCCGGAGGCGACGCCGGCGCCGAGGATGCCGGTGACGGTGAAGTTGAGGGAGCGGAGGTTCGCCAGGACGTGGCGGGTCACTTCCAGGGGGGCGGTCTCGGGGAGCAGGGCCTTGAAGGCGTCCACGGTGAGGGTGGCGTGGAGCCAGTCCCAGGCCTCGTCGCTCTCGGCCCATACGCCGACGTTGGCGTCTCCGCCCTTGTCGCCGCTGCGGGCTCCCGCGACGGCCCCCAGGGGGGCCCGTCGGGTGGGGGTGGGCTCGGGGGCTGGGTCGGCGCCGAGCTCGCGGGCGGGGCCGGGGCCGGGGCCGGGCTCGCGGGCGGGGCCGGGGAACGCGGTGGGGCCTCCCGCCATGCCGCCCTCCACCGGTCGCGGGGGCTGCGTCCCGATCCCGTGGCGGGACCCGTCCGGCAGGACGGCCGTGTGGGGGACCGCGGCCGCCGGGATCAGGGACGAGGCGAAGGTGCCGTAGGGCTGGGCCGCGCCCGGCGGGGACGTGACGTGGAAGCCCGGGTAGCTGGCGAGCGCGAGCTCGATCGCCGCCGAGGTGAGGGCCCGGCCGACCCGGTCGGGGGACGGGTCCCGGACGACCAGCCGGAGCAGCGCGCTCGCCGTCTCCTCCGTGTCCGCGTCCTCGTGGTCCGTGCGGGAGAGCGTCCAGGCGACGGAGGCCACCGGGGACAGGAGCGGGGCCAACTGCTCCTTGACCAAGGCCGCCTTCGCCTCGATGTCCAGGCCCGTGAGGACGAAGACCACCTCGTTGCGCCAGCCCCCGATCCGGGTGACCCCCACCTTGAGGGTCCCGGGCGGGGCCTCTCCCCGGACGCCGGAGACCGCCACCCGGTCCGGACCGGCGTCCGCCAGCCGGACCGTGTCCAGGCGGGCCGTCACGTCGGGGCCGAGGTAGCGGACGCCCTGGGTCTCGTAGAGGAGCTGGGCCGTGACCGTACCGACCGAGACGACCCCGCCCGTGCCCGGGTGCTTAGTGATGACCGAGGAGCCGTCCGCCGAGACCTCCGCGAGCGGAAAGCCCGGCCGGGAGACGTCGTGCCGGGTGAAGAAGGCGTAGTTGCCGCCGGTCGCCTGCGTCCCGCATTCCAGGACGTGGCCCGCCACCACCGCTCCCGCCAGCCGGTCGTGGTCGTCCGGATGCCAGTCGAACCACCAGGCCGCCGCCCCGCTCACCAGCGCCGCGTCCGTGACCCGGCCGGTGACCACCACGTCCGCGCCCGCCCGCAGGCAGGCGGTGATGCCCGCGCCGCCGAGATAGGCGTTCGCGGTGAGCGCGCCCTCGCCGTACGGCATCAGGTCGTCGCCCTCGACGTGGGCGACCGCGATCGGGAGGGACAGCTTCGCGGCCAGCGCCCGGACCGCGTCGGCCAGCCCCGTCGGGTTCAGGCCGCCCGCGTTCGCGACGATCCGTACGCCGCGTTCGTGCGCGAGGCCGAGGCTCTCCTCCAGCTGGCGCAGGAAGGTCTTGGCGTAGCCGAGCTCGGGGGACTTCAGGCGGTCGCGGCCGAGGATCAGCATGGTCAGCTCGGCCAGGTAGTCCCCGGTGACCACGTCCAGCGGGCCGCCGGTCAGCATCTCCCGGAGCGCGTCGAAGCGGTCCCCGTAGAAGCCCGACGCGTTGCCGATCCGCAGCGGGCGCCGGGTCATCGGGCGGCTCCCGGCTCGCGGCCGGGACCGGCCGGGCCCGCGAAGGCCTGGGCGATGCCGAGCCAGTGGTCGGCGTCGGGGCCGGTGGCCGTCAGGGCCAGATCGGCGCGGTGGGCCCGCTGGGTCACCAGCAGGCAGAAGTCGAGCGCCGGGCCCGTGATGCGCTGCTGCGCGTCCTCGGGGCCGTACGTCCACACCTCCGTGGAGGTCCCCGGAGCCGTCAGCTCCACCCGGAACTCCGCCGCGGGCGCCGTCAGCCCCCGCACCGCGTACGCGTAGTCGCGCGCCCGCACCCCGATCCGCGCGACGTGCCGCAGCCGCGTCGTCGGTACGCGGCGCACGCCGAGGGCGTCGGCCACGTCCTGGCCGTGGGCCCACGTCTCCATCAGGCGGGCGCTCGCCATCGACGCGGCCTTCATCGGCGGCCCGTACCAGGGGAACCTGGCCTCGGGCGAGGCCGCCGCGAGCGCCGCGTCGAGGTCGGCGCGGCCGGCCCGCCAGCGGGCCAGCAGTTCGGCGGGTGGCAGCGCGGCCCCCTCCTCGGCGCCGGCGTCCACGAAGGAGTCCGGGGCCTTCAGGGCCTCCTCGACCAGGCCCGCGAAGGCGTCGGCGTCGGTCAGGGAGAGCAGCGAGGCCCGGTCGGTCCAGTGCAGGTGGGCGATCTGGTGGGCGATGCTCCAGCCGGGCGCGGGCGTGGGCCTCGCCCAGGCGGTGCCGGGCAACTCGCCCACGAGGGCGTCCAGTTCCCGGCCCTCCTCGCGGAGATCGGTGAAGACGGCGACAGCGGACGGATCGGGCACGGGTGCGCTCCCCTTCTCGGCGTGGGGGGAAGCCTGGCAGCCCGCGAGAAAACAATCAAGCATGCTTGCATTTATTTTCGGACGGACGCCGGCACGCGCGGGATCCGCACCGATCTCCGCCAACTGGAGCCGCACAGACCGATCTTGAGGAGGGGATCCCGCTCCGCGCCGCCGGGGGGGGGCTTGCGGGCGGCCGCCCGCGGGGCGAGGATCGACGCCATGATCAAGGGCGTGATGTTCGACTTCTCCGGCACCCTCTTCCGCGTCGAACCCACCGAGGACTGGCTGCGCGCGGTGGTGGCGGAGACCGGGGTCGACATGGCCGAGGACGAACTCCTGGAATGCGCGGCACGACTGGAGGAGGCCGGCGCCCTGCCCGGCGGGGCGAGTCCCCGGCAGCTGCCGCCCCACCTGGCCGCGCCGTGGCGGGAGCGTGATCTGGGCGCCGAGCAGCACCGCGCCGTCTACACGGCCCTCGCCCGCGAGGCCGCCCTGCCCTCGCCGGAGCTGGCGGACGCGCTGTACGACCGCCACCTCACTGCGGCGGCCTGGCGGCCCTACCCCGACACCGCACGCACGCTCACCGCGCTGCGCGAGCGGGGCGTCCCGGTCGCCGTCGTCAGCAACATCGGCTGGGACCTGCGCCCGGTCTTCGCCGCCCACGGCGTCGGCCACCTCGTCGACGCCTACCTGCTGTCCTTCGAGCACGGGGTCCAGAAACCGGATCCGGGGCTCTTCGAGGCCGCCTGCGAGGCGCTCGGACTGGCGCCCGCCGACGTCCTCATGGTCGGCGACGACCGCGTCGCGGACGCGGGGGCCGCCGCCCTCGGATGCCCGGTCCGGTTCGTCGACCACCTTCCGGCCGACCGGCGGCCGGACGGGCTGGCCCCGGTGCTCGAGCTCCTCTGAGGGACGGCCCGCAGCGCCCGGAGCTCGGCGCGGCGGCCGCCGTCGCGGCCGGATGCGGGGGCCAGGCGGCCAGGTGCGGGGGCCGGTCCGCCGAGGCTGCGCCCGAGGCGGCCGGGGACGCGGCCGGGCCGGGAAGCGAAACGGTCGCAGAAGGAGTCGACCGAGGCCTTCCCTCCGCCCGCGGCGGCCTGGGATGCTCCGCGCATGACGCCTCCTCGGATGTACTTCGCCGCAGCCGCGCTGAGCACCATCGCGCTGGGCGTGACCGTGGCGAGCGGCTGGGGCCAGGACTTCCCGGACGGGGAATCCGCGGGTTCGGGTTCCGGCCCGGGTGCCGGTTCGGGTGCCGGCGCCGGCATCGGCCCCTCGCCCTGGGTCTCGCCCTCGGAGCGGCCGGCGGAATCGGTCCGTGTCGAGGCGAACGTCCAGCACGCGGACGTGACACCGCGGACGGACGGCGACATCGTCTGGAACTGAGCTTCCAGCTCGGGGTGTCCAGGGAAGACCTGGTGGCGTCGCGGCCGACGGCCGCGACGATGCGCGCCGTCACCGACTCCCTCGGGCTGATCGCCGACGCGGGCGGCCACGAGGACGCGGACCTAAGGCTGCTGACCGTGCCGCGGTTCTGGGGCGAGGTCCTGGTGTCCGTCGAGTACGGACGGCTCTGGGAGCGGATGGGGCCGTCGTTCACGCGCGGGGGCCGCAACCGTTCGCGCTTCTACCTCTGATCTTGGCCAGTGCTCCGCCCTTCAGGACTCTGCTGAGGAAGGCGTGATTCGGGTCGTCAGGCCGCGAGCATCAGGGCTTCGAGGCGGGAGGTGCGGGTGCCGCCGAGTGGGGTGCCGGTCAGCCATCGGTCGATGCGGATGAGGTTGAGTGCGGTGGCGGTGAAGACGTGGCCCAGGCGGGTCGTGGGCAGATCGCGGTAGCGGGTGCGGCGGAGTGCGGTGACGCGTACGGCCTGGGAGATCGTGCCTTCGACCCCCGCCCGGATTGCGTAGCGGGCTTTCCACTCGTCAGTGTCCTGGACTCGGCGGACGGCTTCGAGGGCTTCGTGGCGTTCGCGGGGCAGGAAGGTGATGCCTCTGCCCCGGCGCCCGGACGGTGGCTTGGTGCACAGGGCCTGCTTCGGGCAGGGGCGGCAGTGTTCGGCGGAGAAGAACACCTTGAGCACGGGGGTGCCGTTGCGGTGGTGTTTCTGTTCCCACCACTCGAAGCTGTGGTGCCCTGTCGAGCAGACGGCGCTCTCATCCTCCCAGTTGCCGGTCCAGCCCGAGCCGCGCTTGATCCCGTAACGGGCATCGGTGTCATAGGGCGAGCACAACCGGTGATGAACCGGCGGGAGGTCCTTGCCCTCCCGCCAGCGCACCCCCTTCTCGTCGCGGTGATACTGCTGGACCCAGGAGACCCGCAGGACCTGCACCGCCTCGATCTCGCGCAGCCAGCCCGGAGCCTCAGGAGCGTGGACTGCTTCCAGCAGGAAGAACCCGTCTCGTCCAACCTGCTGGGACCACTGTTCACGGACCTCTCCACCCTTGGGGAAGCGGTAGTCGTCCACGCGTGGCCCATAGCGCTCGGCCCACTCGGGTGTGTTCAGGCCGGACAGCCAGGTCGGGGCCGCGACCGCCAGCGCCTCCAGCGCGGCCCGCAGTGTCTCGCCGACGAATTCCATCCGGTTCAGCGTCCGCACCGCCGCCAGCACGTGCGTGGAATCGGTCCGCTGTCGGCCACCGGCCTTGAGCAGGCCCAGCCCGCGCAAGCGTTCCAGCACCCCCTCCAGCGTCGTCTGTTCCACTCCGTGCTCAATGAGACGGGAACGGAACAGGCTCAGCACAGAGGCATCGAACCCGGGATCATCCAGCTCCAGGCCGAGGAGCAACTTCCAGTCCATCCGGGCCCGCACCTGGTCAGCGGCCTGCCGATCGGTCAGCCCCTCCGCATACTGCAACACCGATACCAACGCCCACGCCCCCGGCGAGACAGCCGGACGGCCCCGGACGGCAAACGCCCCGGCGAACGCCTCGTCCTCAAACAGCGGGCCCAACGCCTCCCGGATCCGCACCGCCAGCGTCCCCTTGGGAAAGGCCGCCCGCACCACCCGGGCCGTCAGCTCAGGCACCCCCTGATCCACCCGCGGTTCCAGCGACATCCTCTCGGCCCTCCCGACCACGACCACAGCGACCATGGAGGACCAACGACCCAGCCCTGCTCGAATCACGCCTTCCTCAGCAGAGTCCTTCAGGGCGGGGGTGAGGGCCATCCTTGGCCCGGAGGCGCGGAGCGCCGGAGTGCTCTGCGCCTGTGGGGTGACGGTCAGAGGGGGCGCTGCTGGTTTTCGATGTACTGCTTGACGGCGGTCAGGGGTGCGCCGCCGCATGATCCGGCGAAGTAGGAGCCGGACCGGAAGTGTCCGCCCCACAGGTACCGGCGGACGTGGGTGTCGTACTCCTGACGCCCTTGAGGGAGTTGACCAGCTTGGAGAGCTGGACTTTCGGCGGGTAGTGCACGAGCAGGTGTACGTGGTCCTGTTCGCCGTTGAACTGTTTCAGCTCGGCCTCGAAGTCGGCGCAGACCTCCCGCATGATCTCTTCGGTGCGGGTCGGCATGGCATCGGTGAACGCCTTCCGCCTGTACTTGGTGACGAAAACCAAGTGAACGTGCAGGTTGCAGACAACATGGCGACCGGTTCTGACATTCGGATGAGGGTTCCAGCGCGGTGACATAAACCAATGCTAGATTTCTCGATTGTGAGTCAAGACACCCTGGTCAAGCGGCAGTTCGGGCATCGTGCCCGGCTTTCGCTGTCGCCTGCCGGGGTGTTGAAGGCTGATGGTCAGGCGCACGCGGCCCGCACCCTGTGGAACCTGCTGCACGCGTGGTGGCGGATGATGCCGAAGGAAAAACGGACGCTGGGACACGCGGATGCCGCGATCCGGCAGGCCCGCGAGGACATCGACTTTCTCGCTGTCCTTCCCGCGCAGGCTGCGCAAGCGGTACTGAAAACGTACTTCCAGGCGTGGAAGAACTGCTGGGACGGCCGTGCCGACGCCCCGAACTTCAAGGGCCGGTTCCGCACCGCCATGTCTGTGGACGTCCCGCAGGGCCGGGACCTGAACATCGTCCGCGTCCACCGCCGCTGGGGCATGGCCAATTTGCCGAAGATCGGCCGGGTCCGCTTCCGGCGGACCAAAGACCTCCCGGTCGGCAAACGTGCCAACGTGGAGAACCGGATTACCGGGGCGCGGCTGGTCAAGGACGCGCTCGGCTGGCACATCGCCTTCCGCGTCCAGACCTTGGAGATCCGGCCCGGGCCCCACCCTGGCCCGGAGGTCGGCATCGACGTGGGCGTCAGGTGCCCGTCGCCCTCTCCGACGGTGAGACGTACGAGCACGACGAGTGGCTGACCGAGAGGGAGAAGTCCAAGCTCCTGAAACTGGAGCAGCGTGCCGCGCGGCGCAAGGCACACCGCAAGCCCGGCGAGCGCACCAGCCGTCGGCTGCACCACACCTACGACCAGATCGCAGGACTCCGCGCGAAAGCCAAGCGCAGGGCCCTGGACTGGCAGCATCAGACGACCACCACCATCGCCCGCACCTACGGCACCGTCGTGGTCGAAGCACTCACCATCACCAACATGGTCAAGTCCGCCAGGGGGACCGTGGACCAGCCGGGCAGCAACGTCGCCCAGAAGTCCGGACTGAACCGGGCGATCAGCGGGGAGGCGTGGGGCCGGACGGTCACCATGCTGACGTACAAGACCGCCCGGCACGGCGGCACCCTGCACAAGGTCCCGGCCCCCCATACTTCCCGGCGATGCTCCGCCTGCGGCTTCATCACCCCCGGGAGCCGGGAGTCCCAGGCCGTGTTCGTGTGCAAGAACCCGGACTGCGGCTGGTCGGGCAACGCCGACTGGAACGCGGCCCGCAACGTCTTGCACCTGTACCGGATGGGCCACGCGCTCATCCCGGCTGCCGGGAGGGCAGTCGTCAGGCGCGCCAAGCGCGTCAAGCCCGCTACCGCAAGGTAAGCAGGAATCTCCCGGCTTCAACCGGGAGAGCACTTCAACACCCGCACCTCGTCCACGACGCGAAGACGCACTCCCTCGCGACGGTGTCCCTGCTGTCCGGCACCCACTCCGACCGGCTGGCCACGCGCGTGATCGAACTCCTCGCCAGCGAGGGGACGACGGACCGCTTCAAGGAGACGGAGGAGCGCACGCTCCAGCTCAAGACGGGCTTCTACGACCAGTTCCTGCCCGCCCTGGACCGCGTGGCGACCTGACCCCGGCTCCCGCGGACCCCGGCTCCCCCGGCCCGGCCCCGCGCCGGGGCCGCTCGCCGGATCAGGCCGACGTACCGTTACCGCGCGGCCGGGCACGGCGCGTCTGGGAGCGGACCGCGCCCATGCTCGCCGCGATGACCAGCGCGATGGCCGCCGCGTCCAGCGCCGACAGCGCCTGGTTCAGTACGAGGAAGCCCGCGGTCGCCGCGATCGCCGGCTCCAGGCTCATCAGGATCGCGAACGTCGGCGCCGGCAGCCGGCGCAGGGCCAGCAGTTCCAGCGTGTAGGGCAGGACCGAGGACAGGACCGCGACGCCCAGGCCGAGGGCCAGGGTGCTGGGCAGGAGGAGCGCCGAGCCCGCCTCGATCACGCCGAGCGGCAGCGAGAGCACGGCCGCCACGCCCATCGCCAGCGCCAGCCCGTCCGCCTGCGGGAACCGCCGGCCGGTCCGCGCGCTGAACACGATGTACGCCGCCCACATGACGCCGGCGCCGAGCGCGTACGCCGCGCCCAGCGGGTCGAGTCCGCCGAAGCCGCCTCCGCCGTGGGTGGAGAGCAGGACCACGCCGGCCAGGGCCAGCCCGGCCCACAGCAGGTTCATCAGGCGGCGGGACACGACGACGGACAGCACCAGCGGACCCAGCACCTCCAGCGTGACGGCGGGGCCGAGCGGGATGCGGTCGATGGCCTGGTAGAAGAGCCCGTTCATGCCCGCCAGGGTCACGCCGAACCACATCACCGTGGTCCAGTCGGCGCGGGAGTACCCGCGCACCTTGGGCCGGCACAGGAGCAGCAGCACGAGCGCGGCCGCGGCGAGCCGCAGGGTGACCACGCCCGCCGCGCCCGCCCTCGGCATGATCATGACGGCCAGGGCCGCACCGAACTGCACCGAGACGCCGGCCGTCACCACCAGCGCGACGGGTCCGAACCGGGCCCGCGGCGAGCCGTCCACGGGCGGGAGCCCGGGGGCGTCCGCCGGAGGACTGGATCCGGCGGTGGACGGGCTCGGGCCGGGGGCGGAGGTGGGGCGGGTCGGGGAGGCGGGTGAGGTAGGTACGGGCATTTATCCAGATTAGGGGGTCCGTAAGGACCGTGCTTGCGTGTTTTGCCTTACATCGGGGTGGGTGGCGTCTCGGGCAGGGCTTCCGCCAGCACCTCCGCCAGGTGGCGGCCCCGGCCGCCCGAGAGCTGGGCGATCTGGGTCCGGCAGGAGAACCCGTCCGCCAGGACCTCGGTCCCGGGGACGGCGGCGCGCAGCGACGGCAGCAGTTGTTCCTCGGCGCAGGCCACGGAGACCGCGTGGTGGCCCGGCTCGAAGCCGAAGTTCCCCGCCAGGCCGCAGCAGCCGCCGCTGAGGTCGCCGGTGAGGCCGGCGCGCTCGCGGAGCCGTCGGTCGGCGGCGTCGCCGAGGACGGCGTGCTGGTGGCAGTGCGTCTGCCCGGCGACCGGCCGGTCCAGGCGGGGCGGCTGCCAGTGCGGGGCGTACTCCTCGAGGGTCTCGGCGAAGGTCCGGACGGCGGCGGCGAGGCGGTGCGCGCGGGGGTCCTCCGGGAGGAGGACGGGAAGGTCGGTGCGCAGCGCCGCCGCGCAGCTCGGTTCGAGGACGGTGACGGGTCCCCGCGGGTCGCCCACGGCGTCGAGGGTGCGACGCAGGACCGTGCGGGCGCGGTCCAGGCGGCCGGTGGAGACGTACGTCAGGCCGCAGCAGACGGGGCCCGCGGGCGGGGCGGGGTCCAGGCCGGCGGCGCGCAGGACCCGCACCGCCGCCCTTCCGGCCTCGGGGGCCAGGTACTGCGTGAAGGTGTCCGGCCACAGCGTGACGCCCGGGCCCCGCCCGGGCCCGGCGGCGCGGCCCCACCACCGGCTGAAGGGTTCGACCGCGAGCGCGGGCAGCGGCCTGGCCCGCTCCAGGCCCGGGATGCGCAGGAAGCGGGACACCCGGTTCGCCGCGCGGGCCAGCCGCAGCGCGGCGATCACCCGCAGCCATGCCGGCAGCCCGCCCAGCGCGTAGTGGGCGAACGGCCGCAGCCGCCCGGACCAGTGCCGGTGGAGGAACTCCGCCTTGTACGAGGCCATGTCCACGCCCACCGGGCAGTCGCTGAGACAGCCCTTGCAGCCCAGGCACAGATCGAGCGCCTCGGCGACCTCCGCCGAGCGCCAGCCGTCCGTCACGACCTCTCCGGCGAGCATCTCGTGCAGCAGCCGGGCCCGTCCCCGCGTGGAGTGCCGCTCCTCCCCCGTGACCCGGTACGACGGGCACATCACCCCCGGGCCCCCGGCGTCCTCCGACCGGCACTTGGCGACCCCGACGCAGCGCGCGACCTCCTGCGCGAAGGGCGAGGCCGGAAGGACGGCGAAGCGGAGGTGCTCGTCCAGGCGGGCCGGGCGGACGAGCATGCCCGGGTTCATGCCGCCCGACGGGTCCCAGATCCCCTTGTAGGCCTCGAAGAGGGAGATGACCGCGGGCTCGTACATGCGCGGCAGCAGCTCCGCCCGCGCCTGTCCGTCCCCGTGCTCCCCCGACAGGGAACCGCCGTGCGCGACCACCAGATCGGCCAATTCGCCGGAGAAGGCGCGGAAGCGCGCCACGCCCGGCGCGCTCACCAGGTCGAAGTCGATGCGCACGTGCACGCAGCCCTCGCCGAAGTGGCCGTACGGGGACCCCCGCAGCCCGTGCCGCGCCAGCAGCGCGCGGAATTCCCGCAGGTAGGCGCCGAGCCGGGCGGGCGGGACCGCGCAGTCCTCCCACCCCGGCCAGGCCATGCCGCCTCCCGGCATCCGGGTGGCCGTGCCCGCCGCGTCCTCGCGGATCCGCCACAGCGCCCGCTGCCCCGCGGGGTCGGTGACCAGCAGGCCGTCCACCGCGTCCGCGGCTCGTACGAGGGACCGCGCGGCCCCCTCGTCCCGCATCTCCACGAACAGCCAGGCGCCGCCGCGGGGCAGCCGGCCGGCCGCCGGTCCCACCAGGTCGGCGGCCATGCCCTCCACCGTGAGGGGCCCGTACGGCAGCAGCCCCGCAGCCGCGTCGGCCGCCGCGCTCTCGTCGGCGTACCCGAGCACCGCGAGCACCGGCGCGCGCGGGGCCTCGACCAGGCGCACCACCGCCCGGGTGACCACGCCGAGGGTGCCCTCGGCGCCGCAGAACGCGCGGGCCGTCTGGACGCCCCGCTCGGGCAGCAGCGCGTCCAGCCCGCCGTAGCCCGAGATCCGGCGGGAGAAGCCGCCGGCCATGCCGGTGCGCAGGACCGCCAGGTTCCCCTCGACCAGCTCCCGCAGGCCCGCGGGAGCGCCCGCCCAGCCGGTGGAGAGGCGGTGCTCGGTGCCCCCGTACGCCGTCACCGCGAGCTCCGCCACGTTGTCGGCGGTGGTGCCCCAGGCCACGGAATGGGCCCCGCACGCGTTGTTGCCGATCATCCCGCCGAGCGTGCAGCGGGAGTGCGTGGAGGGGTCCGGTCCGAACGTCAGCCCGTGCGGGCGCGCCGCGTCCCGGAGCCGGTCGAGGACCAGGCCGGGCTGGACCACGGCGGTGCGGGCGGCCGGGTCCAGGGACACGAGGGAGTCCATGTGGCGGGTCAGGTCCAGGACCACGCCGGTGCCGGTGGCCTGTCCGGCGATGGAGGTGCCGCCGCCGCGCGGGACGACCGGTACGCCCGCCTCGGCGCACACGGCGAGCGCGGCGGCCACGTCGGCCGCGTCGTACGGGGCGACCACGCCGACCGGGACGCGGCGGTAGTTCGAGGCGTCCATGGTGGTCAGGGCCCGTGCGGCGGCGCCGAAGTCGACCTCGCCGCGCAGGTTCGCCCGCAATGTCCGTTCGAGTTCTCCGGGTGCCGTCACACCGACACCCTCCCACCGCTCCCCCGCGTCTCATCCGGTGGACGCGCCTCCAAGGCGTGGACCCGGAACCGATACGCTCCGCCTGTGGCCGAGATCCAGATTCCCGCTGACATCAAGCCCGCCGACGGACGCTTCGGCGCGGGCCCCTCCAAGGTGCGGACCGAGGCGCTGGACGCCCTCGCCGCCACCGGTACCTCCCTGCTCGGAACCTCACACCGCCAGGCCCCGGTCAAGAACCTGGTCGGCTCGGTGCGCCAGGGCCTCCGGGACCTCTTCTCCCTCCCCGAGGGCTACGAGGTGATCCTGGGCAACGGCGGCTCCACCGCCTTCTGGGACATCGCGACCGCCGGTCTCATCGAGCGCAAGTCGCAGCACCTCACCTTCGGCGAGTTCTCCTCCAAGTTCGCCTCGGCCGCGAAGTCCGCGCCGTGGCTGGACGCGCCGTCCGTGATCTCCTCGGAGCCGGGTACCCACCCGGATCCGGTGGCGGAGGCGGGCGTGGACGTCTACGCGTACACCCACAACGAGACCTCGACGGGTGTCGCGGCGCCGGTCAAGCGCGTCACGGGTGCCGACGAAGGGGCGCTCGTTCTGGTGGACGCGACCTCGGGCGCGGGCGGTCTGCCGGTGGACATCACCGAGACCGACGTCTACTACTTCGCCCCGCAGAAGTCCTTCGCCTCCGACGGCGGTCTGTGGCTGGCGGCGTTCTCCCCGGCGGCCCTGGAGCGCGCGGCCCGCGTGCACGCCTCCGGCCGGCACATCCCGGAGTTCTTCTCGCTGCCGACGGCGATCGACAACTCGCTGAAGAACCAGACGTACAACACCCCGGCGCTGTCCACCCTCTTCCTGCTGAACGAGCAGCTGGAGTGGATGAACGGCCAGGGCGGCCTGGAGTTCACGACGGGCCGTACGTCGGCCAGCGCGGCCCACCTGTACGGCTGGGCGGAGGCGTCGAAGTACGCCACCCCGTTCGTCGCGGACGCCGCCAAGCGCTCGGCCGTCATCGGCACGATCGACTTCTCCGACGACATCGACGCGGCCGCGGTCGCCAAGGTGCTGCGCGCCAACGGCATCGTGGACACCGAGCCCTACCGCAAGCTCGGCCGCAACCAGCTCCGCATCGCGATGTTCCCGGCGGTCGACCCGGCGGACGTGCAGGCGCTGACCGCGTGCATCGACTTCGTCATCGAGAAGCTCTGACCGACGGCTGACCCACACGCTCCGAAGCCCCTGGTGACGTCACCGGGGGCTTCGCCGTTCCTCCGCCCCGGCCGGGCCCGGCCCCCGCACCCCACGCGCCCGGACCGTGAGACGCGGACCGGCCCGTGGGGGCGGCCCGGCCCGCACGCGATACCTTCATGACCCCCGCATTCGGCATTCGGCGAGCGCGGTACGGCAGCTTGGAGGCAACGGCGTGAGCGTGCGAGTAACGGCGGCCCAGGGTGGCATCGACCCCTTCGGCACGGCCCGGCTGCGGCGCGGGGTGCTCGACGCCTGGGGGGCGGGCCCGGCCCGCTTCCGCGAGGACGCCAACGCCGAGGAGGACCTGGCGCTCGGCGGCTACCGCGACCGGCTCGTCGTCGAGCTCGCGCAGAACGCCGCCGACGCGGCCGCCCGCGCCGGCGTCCCCGGCCGGCTGCGGCTCACCCTGCACGCCGGCGAAGCCGGGGAGCACGCGCTGCTCGCCGTCGCCAACACCGGCGCCCCGCTGGACGCCACGGGCGTGGAGTCGCTCTCCACCCTGCGCGCCTCCGCCAAGCGCGACCACGACTCCGGCAGCGTCGGCCGCTTCGGCGTCGGCTTCGCCGCCGTCCTGGCCGTCTGCGACGAGCCCGCCGTCCTCGGCCGCCACGGCGGGGTCCGCTGGTCCCTGGCCGAGGCCAGGGAACTGGCTCGCGGCGCCGCCGTCGGCAGCCCCGGACTCGGCGACGAACTGCGCCGCCGCGACGGCCATGTCCCGCTGCTGCGCCTCCCGTTGCCCGCGGAGGGCACCGCCCCCGACGCGTACGACACCGTCGTGGTCCTCCCGCTGCGCGACGCCGCCGCCGAGGACCTGGTCGAGCGGCTGCTCGCCGCCGTCGACGACGCCCTCCTGCTGACCCTGCCCGGACTGGCCGAGGTCGTCGTCGACACGCCCGCCGGAGGCGTACGGACGCTGACGCGCCACACCGAAGGCCCGTACACCGTCATCGCGGACTCCGCCTCGGACACCAAGCGCTGGCGCACCGTCCGCCACAGCGGACCCATCGAGAAGGCGCTCCTCGCCGACCGCCCCGTCGAGGAACGGCTGCGGCCCGCCTGGGCGGTGTCCTGGTCCGTGCCCGTCGACGCCGAGGGCGCCCCCGTCCGGCCCGCCACCGCGGGCGTGGTGCACGCCCCGACCCCGACCGACGAGCCCCTCGGCATCCCGGCGCTGCTCATCGCGACCCTGCCGCTGGATACCGCCCGCCGGCACCCCGCGCCGGGACCGCTGACCGACTTCCTGGTGGAGCGCGCGGCGGACGCCTACGCCGAACTGCTCGGCTCCTGGGACCCGGTGAGCACCGCGCTCGTGGACCTCGTACCCGGACAGCTCGGCAAGGGCGAACTCGACGGGGCCCTGCGCGGCGCCATCCTCACGCGCCTGCCCCGGACGGCCTTCCTCGCCCCCGCCGCCCCGCCCGAGGAGCCCGCACAGGGCGAACCCGAAGAACGCGCCGCCCTGCGCCCGTTCGAGGCCGAGGTGGTCGAGGGCGCGGGCGCCGACACCGTACGGGTCCTCGCGGAGGTGCTGCCGACCCTGCTCCCGGCCGGGCTGGAGCGCCGCCCCGAGCTGCGCACCCTGGGCGTGGGCCGGCTGCCGCTGGGCGAGGCCATCGAGCGGATCGCGGGCATCGAACGCACCCCCGACTGGTGGCACCGCCTCTACGACAGCCTCGCCGGCGTCGACCCGGACCGGCTCTCCGGCCTGCCGGTGCCGCTGGCCGACGGACGCACCGCCATCGGCCCCCGGCACATCATGCTCCCCGGCCCGGACACCCCGCAGGACCTGGCCCGGCTCGGCCTGAAGGTGGCCCACCCGGACGCGGTGCACCCGCTGCTGGAGAAGCTCGGCGCGCTCCCCGCGACCGCCCGCGCCGTCCTGACCACCCCGCAGGTGCGGGCGGCCGTCGCGGCCTCCCTGGACGCCGGGGAGATCTGGGACGAGGACGCCCTCGATCCCGACGAACTGGCCGACATCGTCCTCGGACTGGTGCGGGGCGCCGAGCTCTCGCCCGGCGACGAACCGTGGCTGGGCGCGCTCGCCCTGCCCGACGAGGACGGCGAGCCGACCCCGGCCGGCGAACTGCTGCTGCCCGGTTCCCCGCTCGCCTCCGTCATCCGCGAGGACGAGATCCCGTACGTGGACGCCGAACTGGTGGCCCGCTGGGACGCGCGGACCCTCACGGCCGTCGGTGTCCTCGCCGAATTCCAGCTGGTCCGCGCCACCGACGTGGTCCTGGACCCGGACGAACTCGAACCCCGTGACGGCGACTTCGCCGAACCCGACGACGCCGGCCTGCTCGACGCGGTCGACGTGTGGTGCGAGGACGTGCTGGACCAGCTCCCCGACACCCCCGTCCCGCCGGTGGCCACCGAGCTGATCGCCGTACGGGACCTCGACCTGGTCGACGACGACTGCTGGCCGCAAGCCCTGGCCATGCTCGCCCGGCCCCCGCTGCGCGACGCCCTGACCCAGCCCGTGCGGATCCTGCTCCCGGACGGGACCACCCGCTCCGTGCGCCCGTACACCGCCTGGTGGCTGCGCGACCACCCGGTCCTCGACGGCCGCCGCCCGGCCGGCCTGCGCGCGGCGGGCGGCGATCCGCTGCTGGCGGGCCTCTACACCCCGGCGGACGCCACCGGCTTCGAGGACGAGCAGGTCCTGCGGGCACTCGGCGTACGCACCACCGTGCCCGCCCTGCTGGACGAACCCGGCGGCGCGGCCGAGCTCCTGGGCCGGCTCGCCGACCCGGAGCGGGAGGTCGGCGGCCGCCAACTGCACGCCCTGTACGGGGCACTGGCAGACCTGGACCCCGAGCAGGTCACCCTGCCCGACGAGCTGCGCGCGGTGATCGACGGCGAGGTGGTCGTGGTGGACGCGGCGGACGCGGTGATCGCGGACGCTCCCGACCTGCTCCCCCTGACGGCGGGACTCCCGCTCCTGCCCGTGGCCCCCTCCCGGGCCGCCGAGCTGGCCGAGCTGTTCCAGGTCCGCCGGCTCTCCGAGACGGTCCCGGCTGAGGTCACCACGGAGGGCGAGGAGCACGAGGTCCCCGAATCCGTCCTCCAGCTCCTCGGCCCCGCCACCCCGCTCCGCTACCTGGAGCACGGGGAACTGCTCGCGGGCGGCACCGAGCTCGACTGGCGTCGCACCCCCGACGGCACTCTGCACGCCTCCACCCTCGAGGGTGTGGCCGCGGCCCTCGCCTGGTCGGCGGGCCAGTGGCCGCGCCGCTTCGAGGTGGCGGCCCTGCTGGAGGACCCGTCACGTACGGCGGAACTGGCCCGGGACCGCTGGTTCGACTGAGGGAAGGTCTCCGGCGCCCGCCGGCGTCAGCAGCGCGTCCGCGATGGCCGTGCGGGCGTACAGGACCGAGCGGCCGGCGCGGTGGCCGGTGACCAGGCCGGCGTCGCGCAGCGCCGTGAGGTGCTGGGAGACCGCGGCGGCGGACAGGCCCGTGTGGAGGGCCAGTTGCGTGGTGGAGGCCGGGGTGTCCAGCTCGGCGAGGAGCAGGGTCCGGGAGCGGCCCAGTACGGCGGCGACCGCGTCGGAGGCCTTGGTGGTCCGGGGCTCCCACAGGGTTCCGATGCCCCGGGCGGGATAGGCCAGTTGCGGCGGCTCGGGGGCCACGGACCGGGTCAGCACGCGGGGCCAGGCGAAGGCCGAGGGCACGAGCAGCAGTCCGGAACCGGCCTCGGCGCGGGTCAGAGAGCACTGCCGGCGGACCATGTGCAGGGTTCCGGCGTCCCAGCTGACGCTGGAGTGGAGTTCGTTCAGTACGTGCGCGGAGCCGTGCTCGGCGACCTGCCGGGCACGGTGGAACACGTCCGCCTCGAGGACCTGGCTGATGCGCGGCCAGTAGGGCGCGAGCGCGAGCTCCCAGTACGTCTCGATCTCGGCGGTGACCTTCTCCAGCACGGCTTCGGGCTCCTCGTGGAGCACCCGCAGCCGCGGCGAGGGCGAGGACTTGAGCGCCAGGGTGCCGAGATCGGAGCGCACCTGCTCCGGGCTGCTGCGCCGGATCGCCGCCAGCTCGGCGGGGAGCTGCGGGAACGGCCCGGCGGGGGTCGGGTTGAGGAAGTCCGCGAGGTAGCCGTGGCCCGGGATCAGGGCGGCGAGCCAGCCCCGGTGCAGGCCCGCGCGCAGCAGCCGGGGCCGCACCTGCGCGGCCCAGCGGCGGTGCAGCGGCGGATCGGCCTCGTCCTTCAGCAGCCGGAAGCTGGTGACGACCTCCCACATCGGCGACACCGCGAAGCGCGTCTGCGCCAGGTCCGCGGCGGAGAACGTGAGTCCCGACTCCATCTGCCCTCCCCTGTATGCCCATTGGATTCGGCCTGAGCTTAATCAATACGGACCACGGGTGGCCAGAGCGCAGGCTGCCCGCATGTTCTCCTCCTTCCGCGGTCTCCCGCCCACCGTGTGGACCCTCTTCGCCGGCACGGTCGTCAACCGGCTCGGGCACCTCGTCACCCCCTTCCTGGTCTTCCTGATGGCCGACCGGGGCATCACCGGATCCGACATCTCCTTCGTCCTGGGCGCCCTGGGCGCCGGAAACCTGCTCGGCCCGGCGCTCGGCGGGCTGCTCGCCGACCGGATCGGACGCCGCCCGACCATGCTGATCGGGCTCCTCGGCTCCGCCGTCGCCCAGGGAGCGCTGTTCCTGGCCCCCGGCGTGTGGACGATGGCCGCGGCGGCCCTGCTGCTCAGCGCGGCCGGGGCGACCGTCCAGCCCGCCGCCTACGCGCTGATGGCCGACGCGGTGGACACCGGCTGGCGCCGGCCCGCGTACGCGCTGTTCGGCTGGGGCGTCAACATCGGCACGGCCGTCGCCGGAGTGCTCGGCGGCTTCCTGGCCGCGCGGGGGTACTGGCTGCTCTTCGCCGTCGACGCCGGGACGGCCCTCGTCTACGCGGCCGTGGTCGCGACCCGGCTGCGCGAGCCCGCCCGCACCGTGCCGCCCGAGGGCGTGCGCCTGGGCTACGGGATCGTCCTGCGGGACCGGCTGCTGCTCGCCCTGCTCCCGCTGCTCGGGATCCAGCTGTTCGTGTACTCGCTGACCGAGGTCGCCCTGCCGCTGGCCGTCCGCGACAGCGGGTTCTCGCCGGCCGTGTACGGGTCCCTCGCGGCGGTCAACGCCGTGCTGGTGGTGGCGCTCCAGCCGTTCGTGACGGCGCGGCTCGCGGGACTGCCGCAGCTGCCGGTGCAGGCGGCCGGCAGCGCGCTGATCGCCGCCGGGGTGGCGCTGACCGGGCTCGCGGACTCCGTCACCGGGTACGCGGTCTCGGTGGTCGTCTGGTCGGCCGGCGAGGTGGCCGTGGCCGGTATCGCGGCCTCCGTGGTGGCCGACCTGGCCCCCGCCGATGCCCGCGGCCGCTACCAGGGCGCCTTCGCCTGGACCTGGGGCGTCGCCCGCTTCGCCGCCCTCACCCTGGGCGTCGCCCTCTACACCGGCCTGGGGGCGAGCACGCTGTGGTGGGGCGCCCTCGTCGCCGGCCTGCTCGCCGCGGCCGCCGTCCTGGCGCTGCGCACCCGTGTCGCGGCCCGTACGGAGCACGCGCTGGCGGCCTGACGGCCGGCGGCTCCTACACCGGGAACTTGCGGCCCACCCAGCGGAAGGTGAACTCGATCAGCACGGCCGCGGCGGCGGCGATGCCCACGGCGGTCCACGGCATCACCGCGCCCACCAGCTTGAGCTGGAAGAAGTCCTGCAGCCAGGGCACGACCAGGACGATCAGGAAGGCCCCGCCCATCGCGCCGACCAGGCCGACCCGCCACCACGTGTACGGGCGGGCGATGATCGCCAGCACCCACATGGAGGTCAGGAACAGCGTGAGCGTCGCCGCGCTGGTCTCGGCCTGGAGGGCGTCCGGGCCGGTGTAGTGGTGCCGGGCGACCAGGTACGTCACGAAGGTGGCGACGGCGGCGATCACACCGCCCGGGATCGCGTACCGCATCACCCGTTTCACGAAGTGGGGCCTGGCCCGCTCCTTGTTCGGGGCCAGGGCCAGGAAGAAGGCCGGGATGCCGATGGTCAGCGTGGACAGCAGCGTCAGGTGGCGCGGCAGGAACGGGTACTCGACCTGGGAGCAGACCACCAGGACGGCCAGCAGCACCGAGTAGACCGTCTTCGTGAGGAAGAGGGTGGCGACGCGGGTGATGTTGCCGATGACGCGGCGGCCCTCGGCGACCACCGAGGGGAGGGTGGAGAAGCTGTTGTTCAGCAGCACGATCTGGGCCACGGCGCGGGTGGCCTCCGAGCCCGAGCCCATGCTCACCCCGATGTCGGCGTCCTTGAGCGCGAGCACGTCGTTGACCCCGTCGCCCGTCATCGCGACCGTGTGGCCCCCTGACTGGAGGGCGGCGACCATGTCCCGCTTCTGCTGCGGCGTGACGCGGCCGAAGACGGAGTTCTCGTCGAGGACCTTGGCCATGGCGGCCTGATCGGTGGGGAGCGAGCGGGCGTCGACGGTGTTCTGCGCGCCCGGCAGCCCGAGCTTGCCGGCGACCGCGCCGACCGAGACCGCGTTGTCGCCGGAGATGACCTTCGCCTTGACGTCCTGGTCCGCGAAGTAGCGCAGCGTGTCGGCGGCGTCGGGGCGCAGCCGCTGCTCCAGGACGATCAGGGCGGTCGGCCTGACGCCGGCGGCCACGGCCGCGTCGTCGAGTTCGCGCACCGCCCGGCCCAGCAGGAGGACCCGAAGGCCCCGCTCGTTGAGTTCGTCGATCTCCTCCAGGGCCGGGTCCCCGGCCGGGAGCAGCACGTCGGGGGCGCCGAGCAGCCAGGTGTTGTTCTCGCCGTCGCCCTCGCTGAAGCTGGCGCCGCTGTACTTGCGGGCGGAGGAGAAGGGCAGCGATTCGGTGCAGCGCCATTCCGCGCTGTCGGGGTAGGCGTCGATGATCGCCTGGAGGCTGGCGTTGGGCCGGGGGTCGGATTCGCCGAGGGCGCCGAGCACCTTCTCGACGTACGCGGCGTCCGCGCCGCCGAGCGGCCGGCACTCGGTGACGTCCATGCCGCCCTCGGTGAGGGTGCCGGTCTTGTCGAGGCAGACGATGTCGACGCGGGCGAGGCCCTCGATGGCGGGCAGCTCCTGGACCAGGCACTGCTTGCGGCCCAGCCGGATGACTCCGATGGCGAAGGCGACGGAGGTGAGGAGGACGAGGCCTTCGGGGATCATCGGGACGATGCCGCCGACGGTCCGGGCGACGGCGTCCTTGACGTTGTTGTCCTTGACGATCAGCTGGCTGACGATGAGGCCGATGGAGGTCGGGATCATCATCCACGTGACGTACTTGAGGATGGTGGAGATGCCGGAGCGCAGCTCGGACTGGACGAGCGTGAACCGGGAGGCCTCTTCGGCCAGCTGGGCGGCGTAGGCCTCGCGGCCGACCTTGGTGGCGGTGAAGGCGCCGCCGCCCGCGACGACGAACGAACCGGACATGACCGGGTCGCCGGGCTTCTTCAGGACGGGGTCGGCCTCGCCGGTCAGGAGGGACTCGTCGATCTCCAGGCCGTCGGCCTCGCCGACGGCGCCGTCGACGACGACCTTGTCGCCGGGACCGAGTTCGATGACGTCGTCGAGGACGATCTCCGAGGTGGAGATCTCGGCGGCCCTGCCGTCGCGGCGGACGCTGGGTCTGGCCTCGCCGATGACGGCGAGGCCGTCGAGGGTCTTCTTGGCCCGCATCTCCTGGATGATGCCGATGCCGGTGTTCGCGATGATCACGAATCCGAAGAGGCTGTCCTGGATCGGCGCGACGAGGAGCATGATCGCCCAGAGCACGCCGATGATCGCGTTGAACCGGGTGAAGACGTTGCCGCGGACGATCTCGGTGGTGGAGCGGCTGCTGCGGACGGGGACATCGTTGACGTCGCCGCGCGCGACGCGCTCGGCGACCTCGGCGGTGGTCAGCCCGGCGGGCCTGAACCGACGTGCCGGCGGTTTGACCGGGTGGACGGGATCGAGCTCGGCGCCCGCGTCGATGGCGGTCCCGGCGGTCACGCCGCCGCCACCGGGGCCCGGCTCCGGTCCCTCTGCTTCGATCCTCGCCCGCTGCGTCATGCTTTCGACGGTAAAGGGCGATTCAACCGTTCACCCGCCGAGGGGCCCGAAGATCCGACTTCGGGATGAGCCGGATCCTCCCCTGGTACCCCCTGGGGTGATACCCCCTGGGGTCCCGGCCGGCCGGTCCGGCCCCGCGGACGCTAGGCCGTCGCTTGCGGGCCGTCCTCGTCCCGCGCGGCCGACGCGGCGGCCGCGTGGCGCTTGAGGGCGGCGTCGCGGCCCCGGACGTACCAGAGGCCGATCAGGCCGAGGACGCCGCCGGCCGCGCAGGTCCAGACCCACCACAGCAGGTCCCGGTCGGCGAACCACCCGTAGAAGGGGAGCTGGACGACGAAGAGGGCGAACCACAGGATCGTGCCGCCCAGGACGGTCCCGACGACCGGGCCCTCAAGGGGCTCGGGGGCCTCGTGCTGCGCAGTCCATTTCGCCATGGGGACCAGTCTAGGCCGCCCGGCCCAAGGTCTACGCGCGGAGATAGACGCCGCTTCGTTCATGTGTTCATACTGAAACGGTTTGCGAATGGCCCATTTTCGCCGTATGAACCACCAATGAGGACCAGGACCGTATGAGCACGTCGGCCCCCGTGGACCGCTACTTCAAGATCTCCGAGCGCGGCTCGAGCATCGGCCGCGAGGTCCGCGGCGGCTTCGCCACCTTCTTCGCGATGGCCTACATCATCGTGCTGAACCCGATCATCCTGGGCAGCGCGAAGGACATGTACGGGAACCAGCTCGACGGCGGCCAGCTCGTGACCGCCACCGTCCTGACGGCGGCCTTCTCCACCCTCCTCATGGGGGTCATCGGCAACGTCCCGATCGCGCTGGCCGCCGGCCTCGGCGTCAACACCGTGGTCGCCCTCCAGCTCGCCCCGCGCATGAGCTGGCCCGACGCCATGGGCATGGTGGTCCTGGCCGGCTTCGTGGTGATGCTGCTGGTCGCCACCGGCCTGCGCGAGCGGGTCATGAACGCCGTCCCGCTCAGCCTGCGCAAGGGCATCGCGATCGGCATCGGCCTGTTCATCATGCTGATCGGCCTGGTCGACTCGGGCTTCGTCACCCGCGTGCCCGACCTCGCGCACACCACGGTCCCGCTCCAGCTCGGCAGCAACGGGCACCTGCACGGCTGGCCCGTACTGATCTTCGTGATCGGCGTGCTGCTGACGCTGACGCTGATCATCCGCAAGACCCCCGGCGCGATCCTGATCTCCATCGTCGTCATGACCCTCGCCGCCGTCGGCGTGCAGCTGATCGCCGGGCTCCCCGCCACGGCCTGGGGCCTGACCGTCCCGGAATGGCCGGGCAACCCGGTGGCCGCGCCCGACTTCGGGCTCGTCGGTCAGGTCAGCCTGTTCGGCGGCTTCGGCAAGGTCGGGATGCTGACCGGCGTCCTCTTCGTCTTCACCGTGCTGCTGTCCTGCTTCTTCGACGCCATGGGCACCATCCTCGGCGTCGGCGACGAGGCCAAGCTGACCCGGCCGGACGGCACCTTCCCCGGGATCAACCGGGTCCTGTTCGTCGACGGCCTGGCCGTCGCCTCGGGCGGCGCGACCTCGTCCTCGGCCACCACCTGCTTCGTGGAGTCCACGGCGGGCGTCGGCGAAGGCGCCCGGACGGGCCTGGCGAACATCGTCACCGGCGGCCTCTTCGCCGTGTCGCTGTTCCTCACCCCGCTCGCCACGATGGTCCCCTCCCAGGCCGCCACCCCCGCCCTCGTGGCGGTCGGCTTCCTGATCCTGGCCGGTTCGGTCCGGGACATCGACTGGGACGACTTCACCATCGCCGTGCCGGCCTTCCTGGCCATGGTGATGATGCCCTTCACCTACTCGATCACCAACGGCATCGGCATCGGCTTCGTGACCTTCGCCGTCCTGCGGCTGGCGACCGGCCGGGGCCGCGAGGTCCCGGTCGCCATGTACATCGTGTCGGCGGTGTTCGTCTTCTACTACGCGATGCCGGCGCTCGGCCTCACCTAGGCCGGCTCGTCGGATCCTGCCGGGCCCGCGGGTCCCCCAGGGCTCACGTGAGCCCGTAGAACTTCTCCGTCTCGTCGACGGCCGCCTTGAAGCGTTCGTCGAAGTCGTCGCGAATGAGCGTCCGGACCACATAGTCCTGGACGCTCATTCCGCGTTTGGCCGCATGAGTCCGGAGCCTGTCGAGGAGCTCCCCGTCTATGCGCATGCTCAGCACATGTGTCCCCATGCCGAAAGAGTCGGGGCACAGGGCGGGGACGCGTGTCACTTTCCGGAGCCCACTCACCCGGACGAGTGACGCGAGACACCTGGTGTTCCTTAGGTAGAGTAATGAGTTACTCTAAAGAACATGCATGACCTTTCCCATGGCGACGACGCCGCCGCCGTGAACGACCTCCGCTCCGCCGTCATGCGGCTCGGCCGGCGCCTCAAGCACCAGCGCGTCGACGAATCGCTGAGCCCCACCGAGATGTCGGTGCTCGGCACCCTCGCCCGCTGCGGCCACGCCACCCCCGGTGAGCTGGCCCGGCGCGAGCACGTACAGCCGCCGTCGATGACCCGCATCGTGGCACTGCTGGAGGCCAAGGGACTGGTCACGCTGGAGCCGCACGCCGACGACCGCCGCCAGAAGGTGGTCCGCCAGACCGAGGAGGCCGAAGCGATGCTCGAAGAGAGCCGTCGCAAGCGCAACGCCTTCCTGGCCGGGCTCGCGGCCGGGCTCACCGAGGACGAATGGGCCAAGCTCCGCGAGGCCGCGCCCGTCCTGGACAAGCTCGCGCACCTATAGGAACGACGCCAGGAGGCGAATCTTTTTTGAGTACGGGACCCGGAGCAGACTCCGCCCCCGGCCATACATCCACCACTACGCGCGCCGCCGGGCGCCCCGCGGGCGAACACCCCGAGAACGCACCGACCGCGCGGAACCCGCGAGACCCCCGGAACCCCCGGAACCCGAAGAACTCGATGTTCAGCTCGCTGAAGATCCGGAACTACCGGCTCTTCGCCACGGGTCAGGTCGTCTCGAACACCGGCACCTGGATGCAGCGCATCGCCCAGGACTGGCTGGTCCTCTCCCTGACCGGCTCCGCCTCGGCCGTCGGCATCACCATCGCGCTGCAGTTCCTGCCGATGCTGCTGTTCGGCCTCTACGGAGGCGTACTCGCCGACCGGCTCCCGAAGCGGCCGCTGCTGCTGTGCACCCAGGCGGCGATGGGCCTCACCGGCATCGCGCTCGCCGTCCTCACCCTCGCGGGCCACGTACAGGTCTGGCACGTCTACCTCGCCGCATTCCTGCTCGGCCTGGTCACCGTCGTGGACAACCCGGCCCGGCAGACCTTCGTCTCCGAGATGGTCGGCAAGGACCAGCTGGCCAACGCCGTCAGCCTGAACTCGGCCAACTTCCAGTCCGCGCGGCTGGTCGGCCCGGCGATCGCCGGCGTCCTGATCACCGCCGTCGGCTCCGGCTGGGCCTTCCTGCTCAACGGCCTCTCGTTCGCGGCCCCGATCGTGGGCCTGCTGCTGATGCGGACGCACGAGCTGCACCGGGCCGAGGTCCAGCCGCGCGCCAAGGGCCAGTTGCGGGAAGGCCTGCGCTACGTCGCCGGCCGGCCCGAGCTGATCTGGCCGATCGTGCTCGTCGGATTCATCGGCACCTTCGGCTTCAACTTCCCGATCTGGCTGTCGGCGTTCGTCAGCAAGGTGTTCCACGGGGACGCCGGCACGTACGGACTGTTCAACACGCTCATCGCGGCCGGCTCGCTGGCCGGGGCGCTGCTCGCGGCCCGGCGTGGCCTGTCCCGGCTGCGGCTGCTGGTCGCGGCGGCGGTGCTCTTCTCCGTGCTGCTCCTGGTGGCCGCCTTGGCGCCCTCCTTCTGGCTGTTCGCGGCGCTGCTCGTGCCGATCGGCGTGTTCGGCCTGACCGTCAACGTCACGGCGAACTCCAGCGTGCAGATGGCCACGGACCCGGAGATGCGCGGCCGGGTGATGGCCCTGTTCATGATGGTCTTCACCGGCGGCACCCCGATCGGCGCACCGGTGGTCGGCTGGGTCACGGACACCTACGGCGCACGGATCGGCATGGCGGCGGGCGGAGCGATCTCGCTGGCCGCGGCCCTGGCGATCGGCCTCGTGCTCTCGCGCGTCGGCAACCTCCGCCTCAGCGTGAACCGCCACGGCGTCGCGTTCGTCCCGGCCCCGCGCGCCCGCGAGCTGGTCACGGCGGCGTAGGCCACCCGGCGGCGGCCGGGGCGCGGGGGCCACAGGCCGCCCCGCGGCCCCGGTGCCGCACCCGGACGGCGTCGCTACGCTCGGCGCATGAGACTGTTCGCCGCCGTCCTGCCGCCCGCGACCGCCGTCGCCGAACTGGCCGAAGCCGTGCGACCCCTGCGCGACGACCACCTGCGCTGGACCGCGGAAGCGGGCTGGCACTTCACGCTCGCCTTCATGGGCGAGGTCGAGGAGCGCCTGCTCCCCGAGCTGCACGCGCGACTCGCCCGCGCGGCGGCCCGTACCGGCTCCTTCGCCCTGCGGCTGCACGGCGCCGGCCACTTCGGCCACCGCTCCCTGTGGGTCGGCGGCGCCGGGGACCTGGACGCGCTGCGGATGCTCGCCGAGCGGGCCGACGCCGCCGCCCGCCGGTCCGGGGTGGCGATGGACCAGCACCACCGTTACACGCCCCACCTCACCCTCGGCCGGCTCCGTGACGAGTCGGCCGACGTGCGTCCGTACGTCGAACGGCTCGCCCCCTTCGAGGGCACCCCCTGGCGGGTCTCCACGCTCAGCCTGGTCCGCAGCAACCTGCCCGTCGGCGGAGTACCCGGCGAACAGCCCCGCTACGAGACCGTCGGCGCCTGGCCGCTCTCCGGCTGAGGTGCGCGCGGCGTCCGGCACGGGCCCTGCGTCCCCGGCGTCGCGACGGCCGCGTTAGTCTCGACGGGTGGATCCAAAGACCAGAAACCGCGTGATGGCCGGTGTGCTCGTGCTGATGTTCGTCGTCGTGGCCGTGGCGGCCGCCGTCGGGCAGTAGCGGCGGCCGAAGGGCCGCCTCAGCCGCCCACCGCCCCGCTGGGCGGGCCCGGCCAGGCCGCCCGGCCCGCCCGGCCCGGCCCCGCGACTACCAGGCGAAGGCCTCCGGCGCCGCTCCCGGCCCGGCGAAGATGTCCTCGAGGCCGGCCAGCACCTCCTCCGACAGCTCCAGCTCCACCGCCCGCAGCGCGGACGCGAGCTGCTCCGCCGTCCGCGGCCCGACGATCGGCCCCGTGACCCCGGGACGGGTCAGCAGCCACGCCAGGGCGACCTCGCCGGGCTCCAGGCCGTGCTTGTCCAGCAGATCCTCGTACGCCTGCACCTGCGCCCGTACGGAACTGCTGGCGAGCGCGTCCGCCGAGCGGCCCGAGGCCGAGCGCCCGGACCGCGCCGACTTGCGGATCGCCCCGCCCAGCAGGCCGCCGTGCAGCGGGGACCACGGGATGACGCCGAGCCCGTACGCCTCGGCGGCCGGGATGACCTCCATCTCGGCGCGCCGCTCGGCGAGGTTGTAGAGGCACTGCTCGCTGACGAGGCCGAGCCGCCCGGTGCGCGCCGCGGCCTCGTTCGCCTGGGCGATCTTCCAGCCGGGGAAGTTCGAGGACCCCGCGTAGAGGATCTTGCCCTGCTGGATCAGGACCTCGACGGCCTGCCAGATCTCCTCGAAGGGCGTCAGCCGGTCCACGTGGTGGAACTGGTAGAGGTCGATGTAGTCCGTGTTCAGCCGCTTCAGGCTGGCGTCGACGGCCCGTCGGATGTTCAGCGCCGACAGGCGGTCGTAGTTGGGCCACGGCTCGCCCTCGGCGGCCATGCTCCCGTAGACCTTGGTGGCGAGCACCGTCTTCTCGCGGCGCCCACCCCCCTGGGCGAACCAGGTGCCGAGGATCTCCTCGGTACGCCCCTTGTTCTCGCCCCATCCATAGACGTTGGCGGTGTCGAAGAAGTTGATTCCGGCGTCGAGGGCCGCGTCCATGAGGGCGTGGCTTTCGGGCTCTCCCGTCTGGGGGCCGAAGTTCATGGTGCCGAGGACGAGTCGGCTGACCTTGAGACCGGTGCGTCCGAGCTGCGTGTACTTCATGGGGCACTAGCCAACTGCTTGGAGTGGACTCGAGGCAAGACCCGTCCGTGCAGGGCCGGGGAACGTCCCGACGCGGGCCGACGGCCGGACGGGCCGCCGGACCGCCGGACCGTCAGGCGTCGCGGCGGGCCCGGTACGGGGCGCCGATGCCCCACGCCTGGTGCAGGACCGCCGCGAATTCGCCGGCCAGGCGGTGTTCGCCGGAGGCGTTGGGGTGGGTGCCGTCGTAGGTGTCGTGGTGGATCTCGTACGAGGCCGGCCGCGCGGCCAGCAGGATCGGCGAGGCGGTGGTCGACAGGTCGGCGACCGCCTTGGCGAGCAGCTCGTTGAACCGCTCGACCTCCGCCGCGAAGGGCGCGTCGTCCTGGGCCCGGACGTTGGGGATGACGGGCAGCAGGACCATCCGTATCGCGGGGCGGGCGGCGCGGGCCTCGGCGATGAACAGGCGGGCGTTGGCGGCGGTGGCCTCGGCGTCGGTGTAGAAGCCGAGGTCTATGAGCCCGAGGGAGACGAGCAGGACGTCGGCCCTGCCGGAGCGGACGGCGGGCCCGATGAGCGGGGCCATGTGCTGCCAGCCCTCGCCCCAGCCGGCCAGGTGGCGGCGGGCGTGCTCCGGGAAGCCGGGGTCGGCGTACGCGTGGCTCGTCGGCGCGTCCGCGAAGGTGTCGTACAGCTCGCTGCGCGGGCCGACGATCTCGTACGGGCCGCCGAAGGTGTCGTTGAGGTGCTGCCACATCCGGTAGCGCCACGTGTAGTCGCCGGCGCGTCCGATGGTCATGGAATCACCGACAAGCATGAAACGCATCCGGTCATCATCGCGGATCACACGACCGGAACCCCTGTGATGCCGGACACGCGGGGGCGGGCTGGCAGGGTAGGGGGATGCGCCCGCACCTGCTGCCGTCGACCGCCTTCTGTGCCCTGGCCGTTCTGGCCGTGACGGCCGGACCCGCCGTGGCGGCCGTCGCCGCCGTCACCCCCGTGGCCGTCGCCCCCGTCGCCGCCGTCGCCGCCCCGAGTCCCGCCCCGTCCGGGTTCACCATCACCGACCCACGGATCAAGGAGTCGAGCGGGCTCGCGGCAAGCCGGGTCCACCCGGGCGTCTACTGGACCCACAACGACAGCGACGACGGGCCGTACGTCTACGCCGTGGACTCCGCGACCGGCCGGACGGTCGCCCGGATCACGATGACGGGCGTCGGCAAGCCCCGGGACATCGAGGCGATCTCGCTGGGACCCGACGGACAGCTGTACGTCGGCGACATCGGCGACAACCTGGGCGGCTCCTGGGACCACGTGTGGATCTACCGCTTCCCCGAGCCGAAGACGCTCGGCGACGCCACGCTCAAGGCCGAGCAGTTCACGGTGAAGTACGCGGACGGACCGCGGAACGCGGAGGCGCTGATGGTGCATCCGGTGACCGGGCGGGTGTACATCGCGAGCAAGGACGAGCGGGCGGGCGGCCTCTACGAGGGTCCGGAGGCACTGTCCGCGTCCGGCACGAACACGTTCCGGCGGATCGGGGACGTCCCGTGGGTCACGGACGGGGCGTTCTCCCCGGACGGGGGGCGGCTCGCGCTGCGCGGGTACCTGTGGGCGAAGACGTACCCGTGGAAGGACGGCCGGCCGGCCGGCGACGGGGAGCAGGTGGCAGCGCCGTGGCAGGGGCAGGCGGAGTCCGCGACGTACACGGCGGACGGGACGGCGCTGATGTTCGGGGCGGAGGGCGTGAACAGCCGCGTCGTGGCGGTCCCGGTGACCGCGCCCCCGTCCCCGTCCCCCGCCGCTCCGGGAGCCGCTCCGGGTCCCGGTGCGGACACCCCGCCGTCCGCCGAGGGCGGCACCTTCACGAAGGGCGCGTTCGTCCTGGCGGCGGCCACGGTCCTGACCCTGGCGGCGAAGCGGATCCTGCGCCGCCGCCCGCCGAAGGGGTGACCTGGCCGAAACGGCCGACCGGAAGAGGTGCGCCGGGGTCAGGTGAGCATGTGGCGAGCACAAACCGGCCCGTACCCGGCCTGCTGGGACAGCGCGTCGGTGAGGCGGCGTCCGCACTCCCGGCACGACGAGGACGGGCCGCGGCCGGTCGGCCGGTCGTCGTCGTCGTCGACGAGGACGGTGGCGATCAGGGCAGTGACGGCGAACGTCGTGACGACCGACCCGACGGCCTTGGCGATCGGCACGGCGTGCGGGCGGGCGGCCGTGGCGACCTTCACGGTCTGCTCGCGGACACGGGCGGCAGCCGTCGCGGCGGTGGCCCGGATGCGGGTTGCACGGCCCTGCTTGGAGTCATTGTCCATGGTGTGGCCCACGGTATCGACCAAGCGGCCCGACGGTCCTCCGATGAACGGATTTCCGTCCCCTGGGACGGGTGAACACGCCGTCAGCTGACCCTGTGCGCGCCAGGCGATCCGGACCGGGCTCCGCCCGGAGCGGGACGACAGTCCCGCCCGGCCGCTGCGACGGCCGGGCGGGGTTGACGGGTGGACAGGTCCAGGTACCGCCACCGCCCTCGGGCTACGCCTCCTGGATCGGGATCTGGTGGGACGTCGGGTGGGCCGTCGGGTGGGCCGTCTCGGCCGAGGCACCGTTCGCCGGGGTGGCGGCGGGCGCGGCGGCCGGGGGCGGGGCCATCGACGACAGGAGCTGGCGGGCCAGGCCCAGGCCCGTGCCGCCCATGGTCAGGGCCTTCGCGAACATGTCCGACATGCCCTCCGCGCCGTTCAGCAGGATCATGTGCTCCACGTTGCCGAAGGCGCCGGCGCCCGCTTCCACGATCGCCGGCCAGTTCTCGGCCAGCTGCTGCGCGACCACCGCTTCCTGGTTCTCCGCCAGCGCGGCGGCCCGCGCCTTGATGGCGTCCGCCTCCGCGAGGCCCTTCGCCTTCGCCGACGCCGCCTCCGCGAGGCCCTTGGCCTGCGTCGCCGCCGCCTCGGCCTCGCCGGTCGCCCGGGTCGCCGTCGCGGTCGCCAGACCCCGCGCCTCCGTCGCCTTCGCCTCGGCCCCGGCCGCCGTCGTCACCCGCGTGGCCTCCGCGGCCGCCGCGAGCTCGGTCTCCCTCGCCCGGGCCTGCGCCGCCGAGATACGGGCGTCGCGGTCCGCCTCGGCCCGCGTCCTGACCTCGTACGCCGCCGCGTCCGCGGGCTTGCGCACGTCCGCCTGGAGCTGCTGCTCGCGCCGGTGCGCCTCCAGCTCCGCGACCCGGGTCTCCTGGACCACGACCTCCTGGCGCGCCGCCGCCTCCGAGAGCGGGCCCGCCTGCCGGGCGGTCGCGGCCGCCTTGTCGCGCTCCGCCTGGTAGCCGGCCTGGAGGATCTCGCTGTCCCGCGTCGCCTCCGACATCCGCGCGAAGGCGGCCTGTTCGGCCTCCGTCGCCCGCAGGTTGGCATCGGCCTGCGCGATCCGCGCGTCCCGCTGCACCGCGGCCGCGTGCGGCATCGCCAGGTTCTTGATGTAGCCCGTCGGGTCCTCGATCTCGTGGATCTGGAGCGAGTCGACGATCAGCCCGAGCTTCTCCATCTCCGTGCCGCAGGCCGCGCGGGTCTGGCCGGTCAGCTTCTCGCGGTCGCGGATCATGTCCTCGACCGTCAGCCCGCCCACGATCGAGCGCAGGTGGCCCGCGAAGACGATGTGCACCCGCTCGGGCATCATCTTCTGCTGGTCGAGGAAGCGGCGGGCCGCGTTGGCGATGGAGACGAAGTCGTCGCCGATCTTGAAGATGACCACGCCCTTGACCCGCAGCGGGATGCCCTGGTGCGTCACGCAGTCCACGTTCAGCTGGGTCTCGTTGAGGTCCAGCGACAGCTTCCGCACGGCCTGCACCCCGGGCACCACGAGCGTCCCGCGCCCCGTGACGATCCGGAAGCCCATGCCCTCCGCGATGCCCTCGGTCTTGTGCGCGGAGCCGGAGATGACCAGCGCCTCGTTGGGCTCGGCGACCCGCCACATGAGCTTGAACAAGCCGATCACGACCACGATCGCGCCGACGACGACACCCGCCAGTACGCCGATAGGCATCGGCAACTCCCCCCGTTCCACGGCGGCGTCCGCCACCGAGAAGGCGAGTCTGCGCCCGCGCGGGAGCCGCGTGAAGACGGCGGCGCGTTCTTGTCGCCATCTTGATACGCGGAGGTCGGGACGGGTGCGCCGACGGCGTCAGTCCCCGTAGGCCGCCATCACGTACACCGTGCGCGGCGGCAGGTACTCGACCACCGTGACCACCGTCCCCACCGCCAGCTTCCCCGTCCCCGGCGCCGGGTACGCGAGGAAGTGCTCGGCCCCGCCGCGGATCCGCACGATGACCTCGCCCACCAGCCCCGGCCCGACCGTTCCGGTGACCCGGCCGTCCAGTCCCACCATGTCCGCTTCCCCCATGGGCCGAGCGTACGCCGCCACGGGCGCGGCGGGGGGCGGCCCCGGGCCGGCCCGGGTGTGCCCCGCGGCTCAGGCCGTGGTGGCGGTCCGCTCGGCGGGCTCGGGCGCCGCGGCCGGCTCGGCCTGTCCGGGGCGCACCCGCAGGAAGGTCAGCCAGAGCGCCGCCGCCATGGCGAGCACGGCCGAGAGCGCGCCGAGGGCGTACGCGAGGCAGACGCGGGTGGCGACCTCGCCCGGCAGGAGGGTCGCGCCGAGCACGACCAGGGTCGCCACGGCCCAGCCGGCCAGCTGGAGCCGGTGCTTGTGCAGGACCATCAGGGCCTGTCCGAGGACCATGGCCAGCATGTAGAAGAGGGTGCCGGCGGACATGTAGAAGAATTCCGCGCGGCCGAGCACGTCATCGGCGTTGAAGAGCACGTGGATCAGCCACGGTCCGAGCAGCGTGGCGGGCACGCCTCCGCACACGCCGAGGCCCGTGACCACCAGGCAGGTGCGGCCGAGCAGCTTGGAGAAACCCGCCCGGTCCCCCGCCGCGGCGGCCGAGGACAGCCCGGACAGCAGGGAGGCCTGGAGCGAGCCGAAGACGAAGAGCGGCACCCGGGCCAGCACGATCGCGTTGAGCAGCCCGGCGACCAGCGCGCCGTCGGTCGGCGCCAGCAGCTTGGAGCTGACCACGGCGGCGTTGACGACGACCTGCGCCAGCAGGGTCGACACGATGAGCGGGCCGAGCCCGCCCAGCAGCCCGGACCAGCCGTCCGCGGGGCCGCCCTTGGTGATGCCGCCCAGCACGGGGCGCGCGGTGGCGAGGACCGAGACGAGCGGCGCCACCGTGAGGATCAGCGCGAACGCCAGCGGCGAGCGGACCCCGCCCAGCGCGAAGGCCGCGGCCAGGGCGATCCGCAGGCCGCCGTCGACGGCCAGCTGGAGTCCGTACGGGCCGAAACGGCCCAGGCCCGCCAGGACGCCACGCGTCACGTTCGTGACCGCCATGGCGGCGAAGGACAGCCCCAGCGCCGCGACCATGTCGAGCCGGCCGTTGAAGAACGTGTCGGCGAGCGGCCGGGCGGCGAGCACCACCCCCGCCGTGAGCAGGGCGATCAGGCCGAGGCTGAGCACGGTGATCCGGCGCAGGACCCGGGAGACGCCCTCGCCGCGGACCTCGTGGGCCGCGACGATCCGGGTGAGCTCCTGCTCGACCGGGAAGAACAGTCCGAGGCCGACCGACATCAGGATCGTCCACAGCACGGAGAAGGAGGCCGCGTCCGTGCTGGACAGGCTGTGGCCGGCCGCCATGAGGTGGATGTACGAGGCCGCCCCGATGACGATGGTGCCGCCGATGACCAGCTGGGTGCCCGGCGGCAGCGACGTGAGCATGCGGGCCAGCGGTGACCGCGACCCGCCCCCCTCGGCGCCCGCGGCGGCGCTCGCCGCGGCGTCCTCCGTACTCACCACACCCACAGCTGCTCCCCGGGACCGGAACCGGACGCGCCGGTTACCGTGATCTGAGCCACAGGGCCTGCCGGAACATGAGGACAACCGGCGCCACAGGTGGCGAGTACGCACATAGTCTTCTCAGCGTACTGCCCGGTCGGAAGCCCTCGTCCCCGGACCGGACGACGTCCGGCGGCCCGGCGGGGCCCGTCTCCTCGCCCAGGACCGGGGGTTACCCTCCCCGATGCCATGCACCGTATGGTGAAACCCATGTCCGAAACCCCCGGTGCGCCGTCTGCGACCACTCTCGACATCATGCTGCCGTACTACGGCGACGTCGCCCTGATGCAGGCCGCAGTGCACAGCATCCTGGCCCAGAGCGACCCGAACTGGCGCCTGACCGTGGTGGACGACGGCAAGGAGCCGGACGTACCCGGCTGGTTCGCCCAGCTCGGTGACCCGCGCGTCTCGTACCAGCGCAACGAGCAGAACCTGGGTGTCACCGGGAACTACCGCAAGTGCATCGGCCTGGTGCGGGAAGAGCACTTCGTCATGATGGGCACCGACGACATCATGCTGCCGGAGTACGTCGCCACGGTGCGGGCCCTGCTCGCGGAGCACCCCGGCATCGGCATGATCCAGCCCGGCGTCCAGGTCATCGACGGCGACGGGAAGCCCACCGACGGACTCGTCGACCAGTCCAAGCGCCTCCTGTACACGCCCAAGGTGCGCGGACGGCTGCTGATGGGCGGCGAGCGGCTCGCCGTCAGCCTGCTGCGCGGCAACTGGCTGTACTTCCCCGCCATGTGCTGGCGCACCGACGCGGTCCGCAAGGCCGGCCTCCGCGACAACCTCGAGGTCACCCAGGACCTGGCGCTGGAGATCGACCTCGTCCAGGCCGGCGAGCAGATGCTCGTCACCGACACCGTGTGCTTCCAGTACCGCCGGCACGCGGTCAGCATCTCCTCCCAGCAGGCCTTCACCGGCAAGCGCTTCGCCGAGGCCAACCGCTTCTTCATGGAGGTCGCGGACCGGCTCGACGCGCAGGGCTGGACGAAGGCCGCCAAGGCCTCCCGACTGCACCTGTCCTCCCGGATCCACGCGCTGACCATGGTCCCGGGCGCGCTGAAGAACAAGCAGAGCGAGGGCACCCGCACCCTGCTCCGGCACGCCGTCGGCGCCGACCACCGATAGCACCGCGGCGCGGCCGTACCGCCCGCGGCCGTACGCGGCGCCCGCCGGCCCCTCGACCACCCAGCGAAGGGCCCGCCACCACCCACCGTCCCCCACTCGACCGCCCGGAGCCCGCCCATGCACGACACCAGCCCTTCTCTGCCCCGTGTAGCAGTCCTCGGCGGCACCGGCTTCATAGGCCGGGCGATCTGCGCCACGCTCGCCGAGCGCGGCCACGGTCTGCTCGCCATCGCCCGCAAGGCGCCCTCCGTCCCGCTGCCCGGCGAGTTCGCCCGCCTCGACCTCACCGTCGACCCGCCGGCCGACCTGGCCGCGCTGCTCACGGAGCACCGGATCGACGTGGTGGTCAACGCGGCCGGCGGCATGTGGGGCCTGACGGACGAGCAGATGGTCGGCGCCAACGTCGGCATGGTCGCCCGCCTGCTCGAGGCGCTGGGGACGATGGCGCGGCCGCCCCGGCTGGTGCACCTCGGCAGCGTGCACGAGTACGGCCTCTGTCCGATCGGCGTCTCCCTCGCCGAGGACTCCGTCCCCCGCCCGCCGATGGTCTACGGGCAGCTGAAGCTGCGCGCCACCGCGATGATCGCCGACGCCGTCCGCGAGGACGGCCTGGACGCCATCGTGCTGCGCCTCGGCAATGTCGTCGGCGCCGGCCAGCCCTCGCACAGCCTGCTGGGCGTGATGGCCGGCAAGCTGGCCGACGCCCGGTCCGCCGGAACCGTCGCGGAGCTGGCGCTCGCGCCGCTGACCGCCCAGCGCGACTTCGTGGACCTCCAGGACAGCGTCGACGCCATCATGGCCGCGCTCGCGCCGGTGCCCGCGCCCCCGGTCCTCAACGTGGGTCTGGGCCGGGCCAGCTCGGCCCGTGAGCTGGTCGAGCTCCTGATCGAGGAGAGCGGCGTACCGACGAACGTCACCGAGGTTCCCGCGCCGGAGGGCACCGGCCCGGAGACCGAGTGGCAGCAGCTCGACATCACCGCCATCAAGCAGGCCCTGGTCTGGAAGCCGGACCGCACCCTGCGCGAGGCCGTCGCCGCCCTCTGGGCCGCCGAGGTCGCCGCCCGAAGCTGACCGCTCCGACCCGAGCACGTGCCCCGAGGGCCTCACCGGCCCGGCCGCCCGTCGGTACGATCCGGTGAGGTCCTCGACCCGTTGCCGGGCGAGCTCCCCCGGAACCCCCTTCCCAGGAAGCCTGAACCCCCTATGTCCCGCAACAGACGAGTCCTGCCCGGCCATCGCGGAACGCTCGCCGAGGTGTACTCCTCACGGGCCAACAGCTTCGGCGTGCTGCGGCTGCTCCTCGCTTCGTCGGTCGTGCTCTCGCACGTCTTCCCCCTCGGCTGGGGCCCGCTCGACCCGCTGTGGCGCTACAGCGGCCAGCAGACCGACGTCGGCAAGATGGCCGTGGTCGGCTTCTTCGTCCTCTCGGGCTTCATGATCACGGGCAGTGGGGCCCGGATCACCGCCGGGCGCTTCGCCTGGCACCGCGCGCTGCGCATCCTGCCGGGCCTGTGGGGCTCGCTGCTGCTCTCCGCGCTGGTCATCATCCCGGCGCTCTACTACTGGCTCCACGGCACCCTGAACGGCTACTGGAACCACCCGCAGGGTCCTCTCGGGTACCTCTCGGGCACCTGGACCACCGCGATCAGCAACGGCTGGGACATATCCGGGGTGATCGCCGAGGGCAAGGCCCGCGGCACCAACTTCGACGGGGGCATCAACGGCGCCCTGTGGTCGCTGAAGTACGAGATCCTCTGCTACGTCATGGTCGGCATCCTCGGCGCCTCCGGAGTCCTGCAGCGGGCCCGCAAGTTCGTCCCGTTGGTGGTCGTGGCCCTCGGCCTGGTGATCCTGAACGACTGGATCGAGGCCCCCAAGTGGCGGGGCATCCCCGGCGACCTCGGCTCGGCCGTATCGGTGCCGGCGCTCGGCGCCATGAGCGTGCACTCCCTGATCGTGCTGGTCTTCGCCTTCCTCCTCGGCGGCACCTTCCAGCTCTACCGCGACCGGCTCCCGGTCAACGACCTGCTGGCGCTGGGCTGCGTCGTGGTCCTCGCCGCCTCGCTGGCCTTCGGCGGGTTCTTCGTCTTCGGCTACCCGACCTTCGCCTACCTGCTGATCTGGCTCGCGGTCAGGCTGCCCGAGCCGTTCCAGAAGATCGGCCGCAAGCGCGACTTCTCGTACGGGATCTACATCTACGGGTTCACCGTGGAGCAGTCGCTGGCCATGCTGGGCTACGCGAAGTACGGCAAGCCCGTCTTCCTGCTGCTGGCGACGGCCGGCACGGTGGTCCTGGCCGCACTGTCCTGGTACCTGATCGAGTCCCCGGCCATGAAGCTGAAGAACTGGACCCCCGGTTTCCTGCGCAAGCGGCGCGAAGCCACGGAGCGGGCGGTCGCCGCGGGGACCGGGACGGAGCCGGCCGCCGCCGGCCTGCCCGGCACGCAGCAGCCGGGCCCGGAGCAGCGGCCGCAGGAAACCTCCGGGGTCCCGGTCTGACACCCGGCCCCGGCTCCTGACCCCTGACCGGGCTGCGGGGGGGGGGGGCCCCCGCGGGGGGGGGGGGGGGGGGCGCGGGCGGGGGGGGGGGGGGGGTGGTGGCGGGGGGGGCCGGGGTAGTAGTGG